>CANQKU010000015.1 GCA_947624535.1 uncultured Bacilli bacterium | reverse complement strand
CTTGCTGAAGTTCAAAAATAGTAATACCTAACTCTTTTCCTAAAGCAATAGCAGCTAAAATATTATATACATTATGTTTTCCTAATAACCTAGTTTGAAATTCATACTTCTTCATATCATCCTTAAACTGTACTTTAAAACTAGTTCCCTTATGATTACATTTTATATCTAGAGCTTTAACGTCCACATCTAAATTATCTATACCAATCCAAATCGTTTTAACTTTATTTTTTAATTTGTAATTTACTTGCTTTGGATCATCCCCATTTAATACTCCAATACCATCACTTGGTAATGACTCAATTAACTCAAACTTTGTCTTTTGAATATTTTCTTCACTACCAAAACTTTCTAAATGTGCTGTTCCTATTGTTGTCAAAATTCCATACTTTGGATGAACTAAGTCACAAAGTTGTTTAATCTCTCCTCTTACATAAGCACCCATCTCAGCTATTAAAATTTCCGTAAATTTATCTAAGTGATTATTTACTGTCATCATAAGCCCATTAGGTGTATTAAAATTTTTTGGACTTGGCAAAGTATTATATTTAACATTTAAAATATCAGCTAATATATTTTTACTACTTGTTTTACCATAGCTACCAGTGATACCTACTACTTTTAGATTAGTTCTATTTTTTAAAGTAGTTCTTGCTTTATTCATATAGTAATAATATACTCCTCTTTCATAAGGAAAATTAATAATATTAGCAAGAAAAACAATAAATTGATTTAAATAAGATAAAATTATAATAATTGATAAAATAATCCAAACTATATGTAAGTCATCATAATAAAAGCAAGAAATTACTATAGGAATAAGATATAACACTGTAGTAGTAAAAATTAATCTTTTAACTCTCTTAGTAATAGCTAATGGCTTTTTATTTTGTTCTTTTGCATCTAGTTTTATTAACTGATAATAATGCATTATAAAAAGTATCATTAAAATTATTACTATAGGAATTAAGAAATTTTTTTTAGACTCTATAAGAAAAATTCCTATAATAGATAGAGCAATTGCTAATAATTGAACATTAAAAAAATTTATTTTATTTTTCCATACCCATTTTAAATAGCGATTATTTTCATTATATAAGTTTTGTTGCAACATATGAAGTGATTTATTAGATTGTTTAATAACTACTATAGCAATAATTACTAGTAAAATAATATAGATAAACATTCTAATTACCTCCTTCTATAAATGTTTCAATAATTGATAAAACTCTATTTAGATTTTCTAAATAAGCATAGTGAGTACCTGGTAAAACTATTAAAGCTGCATCAATCATAATACTTTCTAACTCTTTAGCATCTTCTAATGGAGCCTCATCGTCATTATCTCCCCAAATAAGTAAAGTTGCTTCTTCTATTTTTTTAGCATAATTAGATAAATCTTCATTAACTGTATTAACTAGGATTTGTCTCATCGTAGGACTTGCTGCTTTATAATCTCTAGAGCCTATATATTTTTTTAATTTTTCACCAATAGCATCCATTCCTGGAAGAGTTTTAAGCTTCTTTAATAATTTGACTTTTAAAGGTAATTTTTTTTGGGTTCTGATACACGGACTACCAAATAAAACTAACTTATCTATAGTATTATCAGCACTATAACATATAGCAACTCTTCCACCAAAAGAATGTCCAATTACCGTGGGCTTTTTAATCTTTAACTTTCTAACTAATTCTTCTATTAATAAAGCATAATCCTTAACATACCAAGCACTCTTTGGCTCTTCACTTTCTCCAAATCCTGGAAAATCTAAAATTGTAACTCGATACTTTTTAGAAAGATAATCTCCTAAGGGCTTCATCATTTCAATATTTTGACCCCAGCCATGAAGAAGTAAAATATCTTTACCCTTACCATATTGTATGTAATGAACTTTAATATCTTGAAATGTTATATACATATTATGCATCACTTTCTTTCTACTTCTAACTTCCTATTAAGTATATCATAATTAGAAGAAAAAACCTATTTTTGATAGATATTTTAGTAAAAATTTACACCACTACATTAATTATAAATAAAGCCTAATTTATTAAAAATAGTTCCAAACAATTACATTATAATTCAAACATTAGTTTCAGTCAACAGTTTTTTAAATTTTTTTATAAATTTATTATTTATAAAGAGAAAATTCCTAATAAATAAAAAAAATAACTCAACTTCTAATATGTTATGTTATAATAATACTAGGGAGGGATTTGATGAATAAAGATACACAAGATTTTCATACTAATGCATTTTTAACATTAGCTATGAAAACATTATTCTATAATGAAGGAATAAATGAAACAAAACAGGAAGTTTTACAAGAAAGTATGGATATTATTACTTTTCTTTATGAAAATATTCCTAATGAAGAGTTAGAAGGTATTGACTTAGTTACTATTGCATCTGGATATTTACAAAGTAAATTAGATCCTGCAGTAATTAAAATATTAAATTGCAAAGAAGCCTATCCAGAAAGTAAAGTTCTAGCTGATACACTACTAGGTGAATATGTATCTATTAAAAAAATAAATAGTAATCATATTCAAAAAATTAAAACTTATCAAAAAATAAAAAAATAGTCCCATTTAGGATTATTTTATTTTGGACAAACTGTTTTTGTATAAGCACTACTTCCTAAAAAACAATAGTCATAACTTACCTCATCTATATTAAAATTTATATAAGCATATACTTTATTATCCTTAATATAATACCAACTTTTATCAGTTGCATATAACTGTGCATCATAATCTTTAGTAGCATTAATATTAGTAATAGCAATAGGCTCTAAATTAGTGCTATTTTGTTTACTTATATTTTCTTGATATATTAATAACTGTTCATATAAATTAGTCGCATATTCATTAACTTGTTGTTCAGAAATAGGTTTATCTAAATTTTTAAATTTATCATTAATTTGATCAAGCGAATAATAAAATAAAGCTTTTAACATACTATCTTGATCTTTGTCACTACTTAAATTTAACATAGTAATTTTTTCTTCTAAAGTAGAAGTTTTTTTAATTAATTCATTAGGAATTGCTGAAATAACAAGTTGTTTATTTATCTCATTACAAAATTCATTAAATACCCCAGTATCTTTATAATTAGTAATTTCAATTTTTGTTTTTTGGCCTAAATTTTCCATGATAATTTCAACAGCATCTTCAATAGATTTATTTTCTATTTTTTTATCATATAAAGAGTTAATACTTTCTTTATTTAAATATATAACATTAGAGATTTTCTTTTTATTATTAATTAGTAGAATAAAGTCAGCTTCTTGGTTAATCTCAACCGCAGTTAAATAGTTCTTAGTATCTAGTGAAACATTATTATTTAGTCTTAATATAGCTTCTTTTAAAGTAATATAACTAACTATAATCATTCCTACAATTAAGATTAAAACTATTCCAATAATTAAACTTTTCTTCTTCATATATCTCATCCTTCAAACTTTTTATTTAAAGCTAGACTAACTTCCATACCATTAGTAATAGGTGTATTTTCTGGTATACTTTGAGAAGTAACATAGCCACTACCTTGTAATTTTACTTTCATACCTAATAATTTTAAAAGATCAGTAGCTTCTTTACTAGAAAGACCTAAAACATTTGGCATAGTATAAGATGAATTAGTAATTAAATATATTGTATCTTTATTAGTAATTTTTTCTTTTGCATATGGATACTGGGAAACTACTTTATTACCATTACCAACTATTTTATATTTCATACCCTTACTAGATAAAGTTGTTTTAACTTGGTCTAATTTTTGATTGATAAAAGAAGGTAGTTCATAGTCAATAACTTGATCAGAAATTGTAGGTGCTTCTGTTCCATAATATTTTCCTATGTTATTGACAATTTCTTTAATAGCAGTTGTAATTGGTTTTTGTAAGCCCATTGTTGGCCTTTTTACTGAAGCATAAATAATTACTTTTGGATTACTTTTTGGATAAAATCCTGAAAATGAAGAAATAATATCAGCTTTACCAGTAAGATAACCTCCACTTTTTTCATCAGCAATTTGAGCTGTACCTGTTTTTCCAATTAATTCTTGACTATCAATTTTATAGCCACTTCCTGTATTTCCATAGCCATTTACAGTATCATCCATCAATTGTAACATTTTATTTACTGTTGAGGTAGAAGCAACGCGCTCTACTTCTTCTCTTTTACCTTGATAGATTACCTCATCATCTTCTGGACTAACGATTTTTTCTACAATATAAGGTTTTAGTAGCATTCCATCGTTAGTAAGTGAAGTTAAAGCTTGAATATTTTGAATTGGTGTTGTGGTAACTCCTTGACCAAATCCTGCATTATAAATTTCAGTTTCATATTTAAAATCCATTTTTCCAGAGACTTCATTAGGAAGGGAAATACCCGTTTTATGACCAAATCCTAATTTTCTAAAATATTGTCTAAGCATTGCCGCATTCATATGTCTATTGATAAGGTTAATAATTCCAACATTACTAGATAACGCATAACCACGGTCAAAGGTAATCGTTCCCCAACCACTTCGTTGCCAATCTCCAATTACAGTGCCATCACTTGCAACATAAGTTCCAGATAAATAGGTTTCATTTCCATCATAAACCCCGTTTTCCAAAGCTGCCATATAAGTAAATGTCTTCATAGTAGAGCCAGGTTCATAGGCATTAGCAACAGAATAGTCAATGTAGTTAGTCATATCACGTACATTAGGATCAAAAGATGGGGCAGTTGAAGTTCCTAAGATTGCGCCTGTTTTGGCATCTGCTATCATTATCGTAAACCAATCAAATGTAAAGTCACGAGTTGCATTATTCAAAGCTTGTTCTATAAAAAATTGAATATTACTATCAATCGTTAAATAGATATTTTTACCTTCTACTGCCTCTTCTCTTACTTCATTAGAGTCAGCTATTTTATATCCTTGTAAGTCTTTTTGATAAGTTACATACCCATCTTTACCCTTCAAAATCTTATCATAGTAAAGCTCTATTCCCATCTCTCCAGTTATGGTATCATCCTCATCATTTTGAGTTTTAGCATACCCTAGTGTATAAGATAAATATTTTCCCTTCGGATAATATCTTTTATACCCTTCAATAAAGTCAATTCCAGGAAGATTTAACGCTTCTATTTTTTGTTTAGTTAATTCAGATAACCCTCTACCCTTACTACCAAATTCAGTTTGATAAACATTTTCTTTATTTAAATATTTTAAAATTTGTTCCTCACTCATTCCTAAAATTGGTGCTAAAGCCTTAGCCGTTTTTTCTTTATCTACTACATGCTGTGGATTATCTTTATTATCAGTACGTGAAGCTGATAAATAAGCTATTAATTTATAAGAAGACACATTCAAGGCTAAAATATCATTATCACTAGAATAAATTGTTCCTCTCTTAGCTTTAATAACATCTGTTTTAGTAGTTCTTTGACTAGCTAGTTTTTGTAAATTTACTCCATCAATATTTTTAGAAGTAGAAAGTTGTAAAACTCTAAGTATCATAATAACAAACAAAAAAAGAGAAGAAAAAATTATTAACTTACTATATTTGATTTCATTACGTAATTTTTTCTTTCTCTTCATTAAAATCACACCTATTCACTATCTTGAGTTATTGTTTTTATATTGTTATTATTATAACTCAATCCTTGTTGTTCTGCAACCTCTTGAATTTTTGCAAGAGATGCTAATTCATCTATGGTCATAGTTAAGCCTTCATTAGTTTTTTCTTGAACTTCTATTTTTCTTTTAGTTTGTTCAACTTCAAAATTAATTTTAGCTAAAGTAGCTTTTGAAAACACTATAGATATAGGAGAAGCTAATAGTAAAAATACCGCAAAAGTATATAAAAATCTTTCTAATTTAGACATTTTTGATTTCTTTTTCATATGTTTCTTTGACATATAATCATCTCCTATTTTATTCTTTCTATTACTCTTAATTTAGCGCTTCTTGCTCTTTTATTGTTTTCTAGTTCTAACGCACTTGGTGTTATCGCATTTTTATAAACTAAGCGAAAATCTGGTAAATATTCACTAGGAATATTAGGTAATCCTCTTACTTTATCATCAACTTTTGTTTTTTCTTTAAAATATCTTTTAACTATTCTATCTTCTAAAGAATGAAAAGTAATTACAGCTACTCTACCTCTAGGTTTTATTAAAGATAAAGCTTGAGTTAAGGCTAACTCTAAAACTTCTAATTCATGATTTACTTCAATTCTAATAGCTTGAAAAATTTGTCTTGCGGGATGCTTATTAACTCTAAATTTCATTGGAACTGCACTTTTAATTATTTCTACTAATTCTAAAGTTGTTTCTATTTGTTTTTTATCTCGGTATTCAACAATTTTTTTAGCAATGTTATTAGCAAATTTACTTTCACCATATTCTTTAAATATTTTACTTAAATTTTCTTTAGAATAAGTATTAATTAATTCATAGGCAGAAAAGTCACTGCTTTGATCCATTCGCATATCAAGTTTGGCATCATAGTGATAGCTAAATCCTCGTTCTTTTTGATCTAGTTGGGGAGAAGAAACACCTAAGTCAAATAAAATTCCATCTACTTCATCTACCCCTAGTTCATGTAATTTTTCTGTCATATTTGAAAAATTACTTTTAATGATCGTGAAGTTAGTACCAACCTGTTTTAATAGATTGGTACTATGTGTGATAGCATCACGATCTTGGTCAAAGGCGAATAAGTGCCCTCTTTTTATTCTTTTCAAGATATTACTACTGTGTCCACCATAGCCTAAGGTTGCATCAACTATAATGCTTTCCTCATTCAAATTTAACGATTCGATTGCTTCATTTAATAAAACACTAATATGCATTATATCTTCACACTCTCATCAAATAAGTTTTCAGCTATATCGGACATGTTGTCTTTCGCAGAATTGAAGAATTGGTCCCAATCTTGTTTTGACCATATTTCTAATCTATTTCCAGCTCCAATTACAACACATTCTTTTGTGATATTGGCATAGGAAACTAATGGAGAGGTAATGGTAATACGACCTTGTTTATCAAATTCTGCATAAGTAGCGCCTGATAGAAAGAAACGAACAAAACTTCGTGCATCTTTCTTGGTAAAAGGTAGAGACTCTAATTTTTCAACTATTTGTTGCCAATCTTCTTTTGAATAGGCAAAAAGACAGTTTTCAATTCCACGAGTAACAATAAATTCTTGACCTAAATCCTCACGAAATTTAGCGGGAATAATCAAACGATTTTTATCATCAATATTATGATGGTATTCACCCATGAACATATTAATCCCCCACTTTCTACCACAATCAACCACTGCTTACTTACATATTACTATATTTAATTATTTTTTGTAAAGAATATAAATAAAAAAAGAGAAAAAATTTTATATTTTTTCTCTTTTTTACATATTTTTACAAACCTACTCATTAATTTTCTTTTCAATTTTTTCTTTTACTCTAGAAATAAATTCATCTAACAAGCAACTAGTTGTATCTTTTTTACTATATAGACGATAACTTACAGTATTATTTTCTTTTTCTTGATCTCCTAATATTAAAGTATAAGGGATTTTTTGAGTTTGAGCTTCACGCAAGCGATAACCTAATTTTTCATTACGATCATCTAATTTAACTCTAATACCAGATTTTTTTAGTTTTTCATAAACTTCTTTAGCATAGCTTTCATGATGAAGACTAGATACGGGAATAACTACAACTTGAACTGGAGAAAGCCAAAGTGGTAAAGCTCCCTTAGTCTCTTCTAATAGAAAAGCACTAAAGCGATCGATTGTTCCAAGGATTGCTCTGTGAATTACTACTGGTCTTTCTTTTTTTCCTTCTTCGTTAATATAAGTTAGGTCAAATCTCTCTGGTAGTAAGAAATCTAACTGGCAAGTTGATAAAGTTACATCATGTCCGATAGCAGACTTTACTTGAACGTCTAACTTAGGTCCATAAAAAGCGGCTTCATCTTCGGCTTCATAAAAATCTAGTCCTAAATCAGTTAATACTTTTCTTAACATTGACTCAGCTTTATCCCACATTTCATCATCATCAAAGTATTTTTCTTTTTCCTTACCACGTAAAGAAAGTCTAAATGAATAATCTTTAAAGCCAAAATCTTTATATACGTCTAATATTAATTTAACAACTGAGGCAAACTCATCACCTACTTGATTGATACTACAAAAAATATGTGCATCATTTTGACACATGCATCTTACACGCTCTAATCCACAAACCGCACCACTTGCTTCATATCTGAAGTCATGAGCTAATTCTCCAATACGAATTGGTAAATCTCTATAAGAATGAAGATCATTTTTATAAATTAACATATGATGAGGACAATTCATTGGACGCAAGACAAATTCTTCATCATCTACGACCATTTTAGGAAACATATCTTCTTTATAATGATCCCAATGCCCACTAGTTTTATATAAGTCAACACTACCTAAACTTGGTGTATAAACATGTTGATAGTCTAGGGCAATTTCTTTATCTTTAATATATTTTTCTAACTCATATCTTATCATCGCACCATTAGGTAGCCACATAGGCATTCCCTTACCAACTAAGTCATGAGTCATAAATATTTTTAATTCCTTACCTAATTTTCTATGATCTCTTTCTTTAGCTTCTTCTAGTTCTTGTAAATGTTTTTCTAAATCTTGTTCATTTTCAAAACAAATTCCATAGATACGTTGAAGCATTTTATTTTTAGCATCACCTTTGAAATATGCTCCTGATACTTTTAATAATTTAAAATATTTTAACTGTTTAACTGTATCAACATGAGGTCCTCTACATAAGTCCGTAAAATCTCCTTGACTATAACAACTAATAATAGTATTTTCTTCATCCATTCGAGATATTAAATCTATTTTATATGGATCATCTTTGAATTTTTCTAAAGCTTCTTCTTTTGTTAATTCTTCTCTAACAATTCTTTTCCCATCTTTAGCTATTTTTTTCATTTCTTTTTCGATTTTAGGTAAATCTTCTTCACTAATTACTTCTTCACCTAAATCTATATCATAATAAAATCCCTCTTCAATAACTGGTCCTACCCAAAACTTAGCTTGTGGATATAAATGTTTAACAGCTTGAGCTAGTAAATGAGCACAAGAATGATTTAGAATGCTTAAATTTTCATGTTCTTTAATGTTAATCATTTCCATCTACTCCTATTCTTTAAATGTCTTCCACTACTTATTCCATAAACTTTTTGACGGTTTACTTTTTCACTAATATCATACGACTCTTCAAGGTTTTGTCTATTAAAGTCATCAAGTGAAATAATCTCATCTTGTTCTAATAAAGCTAGACCTAAACTATTTAAAATATTTTGTCTAACTTTTCTTAAGCGATATTCATTAGCTTCTTTTTTTAATTGTCTTAATAGGCTTTGATGATATAATTTTTTAGGATTTTCATAAATTTGAATTGTTCCTTTTTTCTTTCTAGTTGTTTCTGATCTTACAGCTAAATACTCACCCATTAAAAGTCCTTGTTGATCAACTTCTTGATAATTTACTTTACGTGGTAGACCATACCCCTTCTCAAGTAAATACATATCCATCATTTGATGTGACAATTTATGAGGCTTTTTATAATCTATTCCTAAATACTCACTCATAAATTCCCTAATACCAATTGTTTGATCTAAACTAATTACTAATTTTTCTTTCATTTTATTTCCTCCTCATAATAAACAAAAAGACCCCTACTACAGGAGTCTTTTTGACGGTACCATCCATTTTTTACTTAATTTAAATAACGGTTATTTACCGGAATTACTTTTCATAATTCAACTAATAAGGTAGTAATAACTCTTTTATTTATTCGTTTACACCTACCACGAACTCTCTAAAAAAGTGAAAAGAATTATCATGTCCTTACTCACAGTTTTTCTTTGCGTATTAAAATAATATCACACTTTTAAAAAGATTTCAACTAATTTATTCGATATCAGTTTGAGTTGCGACTACTTTTAACTTAGCTTTAAATTCATGATTAGCTATCTCACTTGTAGCTTTCTCATCAATCCAAAGTCTTAATGAATATTTATTAGTCTGTCCAGGTGTTAAAACAGTAGATGATAAATCATAATTACTACTATCTAATATAATTTTTCCATAATTAGATCCTTGAGTTTGTTCTATTTTAGCACTACTTAATAATTCATCTGATCTATCAATATCATCTTTTGTAAGAATATAACGAATACAGTCATTTGGAATAGTAGGAAGACCTGTATCATTTTGAATATCTAAATAAATTGTATACTCACTATCAATATCTCCATCATTGGTAAGATCAAAGCGATAAATATTATTATCTTGTTTTAACGCATCAGTCTTAGAAAGTGGAATGGCTACTTTTTGATTTGAAAGATCAATATATTCATGTTCATCCAAAGTTAGAGATAGCGTTCCTGTTACTATTGTATTTGTCTTCTCACTATGTAAGGTCACAGTTATCCAAGCATAAGTTCCTCCAATTAACAAAAGTAATAGGACAAAAATTGCTAAAATAATTTTATTATATTTATTATTATCTTTTTTAGTTTTCTTTTCTGTAGCCATCAATAACACCTCTTTCTTTAAGAGTACAATATTTTTTTAGAATATACAATGCTTTATTTTTGAATAATTTGTCTATTTGACATTAATCTCTTCTATTTTTACTAACTAATTCAATATCTACTGTTAATTGTTTAATTCTCTCAATTATTCTTTTAGCTTTTACTAAGTCTACCCCACTATTAGAAATTGCTAAGTGTTTTTCTAATTCTTCTAAAGTTAAGTTAGATGTAAAAAAAGTTGGTAATTCTTCTTCCATTCTATATTGAAGAATAGGTCCTAAAATCTCATCACGACTAAAATTACTTATATTTTCAGCTCCAATATCATCTAAAAGTAAAAGTGGTACTTTTTTAATATACTGGAATTTTTCTTCATAGTCAGTTTTGAAAGATGATTTTAAACTTCTAAGTAATTCGGGATAATAAACACAAGCACTTTTTACTTTCTTCTTAGCCATATCATTTAATAAAGCAGCGATTAAGTAAGTCTTCCCAGAGCCAAAAGATCCATGTAAATAAAGACCCTTTAATTTTTCTTTCTTACCATAGTTTTTAATAAAATCTTGTAAATATTTTAAAACTGGTACTCGGGTAGTATCATCTTTATATAAATTTTTAAAAGAAGCTTGTTTTATCTCTTTAGGAGCATCATAATACTCTATATTGTCTAAATAACTACTAGCTAAATCTATTTGTTCTTGTCTTTTACAACGAATATATTCAAAAATAACTTTTTTCTCTTGGCGTTTAGCTTGTAAACAGTAACCATTAATCTTATTTTTACAACTAGATAAATTTCTACATTTACTACAATTTTGATATTCTAAAAAACTATCTTCTAACAAAGAAGTATACTGCATTAATAAATCTTCTTCTATAGGTAAGTTAGTTACATACTCTAAAAACTCTTTATTACTACAAGCATCCATATAAGCCTGTTTTAATTTTAATTTGTTAGCTTTATCCACATACTTAACTGCCTCTACCATAATACCACCATCATTTCCTAAAAACATTTTAATAAAAAAAGTAAAAAAACACAATATTTTAACTATAAATTTTTAATAATTAACTTATTATTTTCTATTATAAATGAAATAGTTCCCATCTTATCAGTTCTATATATTTTAGAATATTTCAAAGTATTTAAAACACCTTTATTAGGATGATTATACTTATTATCTACTCCGACAGATATCAAAGAATATTTAGGCTTTATTAAATCTATAAATTCTTTACTTGATGACGTCTTAGATCCATGATGCCCTACTTTTAATATATCAATATTTCCTAACTCATACTCATTCAATATATCATTTTCCCTATTTATAGAAGCATCACCCATAAATAAAAACTTATACTTACCTATTTTTACATAAATCACATTACTATTATCATTTTCATTATCATAGACTTTAGTATTTAAAAAATAAAATATATTATTATCTATATTTAACTCATCTATACAATTATAATAAGTAATTTTTATTTTTTTTAATCTTTTAATTAATTCTTTTTCTAAATAGTTAAACTTCCCACAATTAAAGATAATCTTTTCTACTTTAAAATTATTAACTAAATTAATAGCTTCACCCATATGATCTTCATCACCATGAGTTAAAATTAAAACATCTATCTTAGAAATACCTTGTCTTTTTAAATATGGAATAGTAGTTGAACTAGCTATCGAAGATTTATTTTTTACTTGTTTCCAACTACTTTTATTATATTCCATCACCCCACCTGTATCAATTAAAATATTTTTATTTCCTAAATGAAGTAAAAAACTATCTCCTTGTCCAATATCTAACATAGTTAAATAATCTTTAGAAAATATTTTAGGATAAGTATAGTGAAAGCTTAATAATAAAAATAAAATTAATAGATATTTATACTTTTTTAAATTTATAAAATATAAAATAATGATAATTAAAACTACATATAAAAAATATATTGGTAGAGGAAATGATTTAAAGATAAGTTTAGGAAATTCAAATTTTGAAAAGTAAACACTACTTAATTCTAGAAAGTTAATAGTTTTTTGAAAAATAAAAGTTAGAGGTTTAAATATAAATGTAAGAAGAGCTAGAGGAAAAATTATTAAACTTACAAGAGGTACATATAAAAGATTATAAATTGGTGATAAGATATTAAGTTGATTAAAATAGTATAAAGTAATAGGAATACTTACTATAAATGAAATTATTGAACAAGCTAGAAGTTTAGTAAAATAATTAGAGAATGAATTTATAAATTTTCCCATTACTAAAAGTGATAAAGAAATACTAAATGAATATAAAAAAGCTATATCAAAAATATAATTTGGATTAATTAATAATGAGATACTAAGAACTATGATAAATATTTGGACTTGTTTAATATAAAAGTAAAATATTTTATTAATAGAGAAAAAAATATAAAATAATACAGCTCTTAAAATAGAGGCAGAACAGCCTACACAAAATAAATAAATTATTAGAAAAACTCCTACAATTACTTGGCAAACATTTTCTCTTAATTTGAATTTTTTTAATAGTTTTAAAAGTAGATTTGATAATAAAGTAATATGCATACCACTGATAGCAAATAAATGACTAATTCCAAGCTCTCGGTAGTTATTTAAAGTATCTTTAGAAATTAAAGAAGTATCTCCTAAGATAAAAGTTTTTAAATACGGATTATCTGCTTTTTTATAAAAATAATTTTTTAGTTTAAATAATAAATTTCTATTTTTTCTAAGTCTAATAACTTCATCAATCTCTAATAAATAATAAATTTTCCTTCTTTGTAAATATTTACGATAATTAAATAAACCCTTAGTCTTATTTTTATTAGGAAGAGTTAAACTTCCCCTTAGCAGTAAATAATCTCCTATTTCTATATTATTAGTAAAAAAGTTACGTTCTTTTTTTGTTTGGAAATAATAATAAGCAATTAACTTTTCTTTATTTTTAACTTCTAATTTCAATTTATTTCCATCTATATTATAGTCTAATAATACTACTTTAAAAGAAGTGGTATCTTTTTTAAATATACTTACTTTAGGTAAATAAATTTGAAATATAGTATAAATTATTACTATTATAAATAGACAAATATAAAAATAATTAGATAGTAATATTTTCCTTAATTTGATCAAATAAAGAATCTCCTATTCCATTTACTTCTTTTAATTGCTCTATATTTTGAAACTCTCCATTCTTTTCACGATACTCAATAATACTTTTAGCTTTCGCTTCTCCAATTCCAGGTAACTTCATAAGTTCTTCTAGAGTAGCTTTATTAATTGATATCTTAGTAGTAGAATTATTATTAGACTGTTCAGTTTCAATACAGGCATCATTAGAAACCCCATTAAAACCTTCCATACAATTTTGTGAAACTATCTCATTAACTTCTCTAACTTTTTCAAAATTTCTAACCTCATAATAACTATAAACAATAATTACCATTTCATCTTCTAACTTTTTACTCAAATTTAAAACACTTGTATCTCCATTTTGAGTAATTCCACCTGCTAACTGGATTGCATCAATAACTCTACTTCCTTCTTTTAACTTATAAATTCCTTCATTTACTACCTCACCTTTCACATCCACCATAATCTCTTTAATATCTTCTTCTTTTGTTTTGTCTTTAGTATCTTCTTTTTCTTTTTTAGACTTCTTAACTAATACTTCTTTATTAGTAGTAACTTTTTTAGTCTTAGGTTTATTATAAATAAATAAAAAAACACCTGAGGCTATAGTAAATAACACTCCAAAACAAAGAAGTATTTGTTTACGATATCGGTATTTAAATGTCATTTGTAAACCTCCTACTGTATTATTAGAAAAAAAAAGAAAAAACATTACGTTTTTTTCCTAGCATCACGATTTTTTGTATCTACACACACTCTTTGAACAATTGTAAGTGCCGCTACTAAACAAATAGTAAAACTACCACCATAACTCATAAATGGAAGAGGCACACCTGTTAGAGGCATTAGGCCAAATAAACCTAAAAGATTAATAGCAATATGAATAAAAATATAAATAGCTACACCATAACACATCATG
>CANQKU010000014.1 GCA_947624535.1 uncultured Bacilli bacterium | reverse complement strand
TAGTATATTTTGAAGTTAAAAGATAATTGTTCTTTACCCAGTCAGTATATTTATCTCCGTTTAATTTTACTGTATATTTATGTTCTTCTCCATCAACTAATTCTACTGTATCAATAGCATTTATAGAGGTTTTGCTATCTTTCATTACATCAGTTAACATTGTAACTTCATGAATAGCACGACCTACTTGTTGAGGATGAACATATACCCAGTCATTTAAATATACTCCACTATCTTCTTCGCCGTCTTTTATCTTTCTAGCAACTACACTAAGTTTACTAGAATCTACACCAGCATATTTTGCTGATGAGAATGTATATTCTTCTACATTATCTTTCTCTGCTTTTAAATAAGTTAAACCATCATTAGCATTATATTTATAAATAAATTCTTCTGTATATCCATTTATTTTATTATTCTTTGTTACAGTAAAGCTATTTGCTTCAAGTGTAGCTTTTGCTGCTTGATTGATTTTTTCTTCAAGAGTTTCTACACTACTATAGTCAACTATATAAGTTTCAGGTTTTACTTCATTTTTTTCTTTTCCATCAATATCTACTGTGATTTCATATACTTTTCCTTTTTTGCCAGTTATTTTTGAAGATTTAATGGCTTCTAGTTCTAATTTCATTGTGTTTGCATTGTCTACGGTGTATGTTTGTTTATTTTCATTAGGGTCTGTAACTTCTACTATAGATACTCCGCTTTTGAAACTGTCTGATGTTAATGTTACTGGTATAACAAATTGTCCGTTTTTATTTTGAGTTGATATTGTTCCAGAAACTTTATTTCCACTTGTTGATAATCCAGAAACTTGGTCAAAGTTAAGAGCAGCTGCAGGTTTAGTTCCATACATAGCATAAAGAATAGTTGTGTCATGGTTTTTAAGTTTATCTTGTGCAACTTGATTACTATCCTCTATTTTGTTGTTAGAAGACGAAGTTCCTATTGCAAAATATTGAAATACATTTACACCTTCATCTGCAGTAGGTGATACATTTGCTTCATAACCCAATGTTTTAATGTCGATTTTCTCGCCATAGTAATAAACTTGAATATAATCATAAGGATGGTCATTTTTCTTCGGATCCATTATACCAACATAATAAATTTTTGAATGATTTGCATCATTGTAATAGAAAGCTCCATCATATCTTTCTTTAGTCGTATGGAAGTTCGAATTAGATTTTCTATCAACTAAACAGTATTTATCATTTTTTGTCATTCCATCAGCTTTAACTGTAGCTACTCCATCCACATTATGGTCTGGATTTCCTTCCTCTGGTTTAGCAGAGTCTGTATCTGTTTTATAGCCAGTAATAACTGATATTGTAGGACAATTATAAGATTCATTAGTATTTTTTACATTTGTTGCTGTCAAGTTACCTTTTACTATAATACTTGAATTCATTTCTTCTGTTGTTGCTGAATCTTGTTTAATTTCACCTGATACATCAATATTATCAACTATAACAGTAGCTTCATCTTCAATTCTTAATTCAGCTCTTTTTCCACCAGTAATTGTTAAATCCTTAATGGTTACTGTTCCTTCTCCATTTTGAATATCAACCGCATAATTTACATCTTCTTTGTCATTAGCCTTAATTGTTGTAGGATGTTCTGTTGTACTATCTACTGGTATAATTGTAACATTATGGTTAGCTGTAATATCTATTTCAGTATCTGATGTATAATCACCATCAACATAAACCGTACTGTAATCTTTATCACTCTTTACTGCATCTGCAAGGTCTTTAGCTCCTAATTCAGAAGTTGGGTTTTGTTTTACAACTGCGAAATCAGAGTCAAACTTAAATGTATAAGTTTTATCTGCTTCTTCTATATCTGCTCCTTCTGCATCAACTAATTTTACCGTATCATCTACACTGCTAATTTTTATTTTGAATTCCTTATTTTCATACTCTAATTGGTCTAGAGTAGCATCAGCTTCATGATTTTTTAATTCTTTATCAAATGCACCTTTAGCACCTTTTACTATTTCTTCTTTCAAGTTTTTAATACCATCGTCTAATTCTCTACCAGAGTCGTCAGTATATTCTTTTCCATTATCGGCTTTATATGTTGAATTGAATATAACACTTTCATCTCCAATAGTTAATGTAACATCTTTTATTTCATCTTTTTCAAGTATATATGCTATTGTTCCAGGAATAGCTGTTTTTGCAAGTTCTTCCAATTCAACTTTAGGTTTATCAATATTCATTGTTATTACATTTTCAGCCTGTTCTAAATCAATTACATCTGAATAATCTGCTGTATTTGTTATAACATCTCCTACAAAAGCATCTACATTTAATTTCCAATGTGCTGTTAATGTTACAGCTTCGTTTGTTCCAGTTTTAAAATCGTCTGCTTTTTCTGAGACATTTTCATCTTCTTTATACCAACCATCAAATGTACGATAATCTGTATTTTCTTCAGACATATCCTTTAATGTTACTTTTTCATTTTCATATACATTTACTGTTTCTGTCTTAGTTTCGCCTTTATTATTTTTATAGTTATATGTTATTGTATTTTCTGATTCAAAGTTTAAATCCGTATAATCAATAGTATATTCCTCTGGAAGGAAAGCAAATTCATCACCATCAAAGTCTATCTTATAACTTATTTTTTTACTGCTATCTTTTCCTTCTTTTTCAATTCTGAATAATACCATTACCCAACCTTGTTCATATTCTTCATCTGTTGGTTTATAAACTTTTGTATTTCCGTCCTCTGTATTTAAAATAAGTGTCCAAGTGTTTTTATAGTCTTCTAATCCTTTAATATCTTTACCTGGAAATTCTATTTTTATAGGTACAAAATACCCTTTATTAGTTTTAAATCCCTTATCTAAAGTTTGCTCTTTAATTGTTCCCTCTAGGCCTTTCTTAGATTCGTGTTGTGTTTCTTCTTGGGTTTCTGTTTTTATACTTACTTCAGCATCTGCATCGTAGTCAAATCCATATCCATTTAATTCTTTTTGTTCTGGAGATTCTTCTGTTAAATCACCTTTCTCAATAACATCATAGTTACCGAAATCTCCTCTAGAAGTATCTTGTAATTTTAATCCACTCCAATCTATTGTTACTGTATATGGAGCAAACTCTTCACTATCATCTCCGTCTAAGTCAATTGTAATAGTAAATACTTTCTCTTTGTCAGGAATTGCTTCACCATCTTGACCTGTTCCTGTAAGTGCTTTCAAAATATAAAGTTCTTTTGATGAATCAAAATCTCCTCCCATAGCTTTAACAAATTGGTCATCTTCTGTTCCTTCGTTATGGTAGAATTTTACTGTCATCTTGCCAGTGCCTTCAATATAGCTGCTTGGAGCATTGACTAATTTAAGAACTAAGCCTAAATAATATAGATTTTTATTATCTGTATCAAAATTTTCATTATATTCTTCATCTTGTGTATCATCAAATATAGGAAGAACACCTGTTACTTTATATTTAGTTGTATCATGTTCATCTTGTGTAACCTTTACAGAATATCCATGTTCTGTATCGTACCAAGCACCACCATCATCTGTTCCAAATTCTCCTTTGTCACTTTCTTGTAATGCTTCAACTGTAAATATTGAAGATTTTTCAAATGTAAGTTTACAGAAGTCTAGTGTATAAACTACTGGTAAAAATTCTTTTCCTTCTCCGTCCCAATCAACTACATAATATGCTTGTTTATCACATTTTCCGTCTGTTGTTCCACAACAAGTATCATCACATTTTTCTTTTTCTTTACATGCAGTACATGATGTGGTTTCAGGGTCAAATCTGTATAGAATTGTTAGATTATTATTTTCATCAAGTTCAGTGAATTCTTTTTTAACTTCACCGTTTGTTTTAGGTTCAGTAACTCTTTTAATTTTAACGTTTTCTGGGTTTACTTTCATACCTTTTGGATGACTAATTGTAAAGTCAAAGTAATATCCATCTTTGCTTTTTTCTCCAAATGGTACATCAGTTAATTCTTGTTCTATTAATTTTCCACTTACATATATTGTTGAATTTTCACTTGTTAATTCAACCTTTTGTCCATCTGGTGTTTTATATCCCCAATCACTCATTTCTTGTTTGTTTTTATTACTTGCATTGTCTAAATTAATTTCTGCTTTAGAGTCTTGTTGAAGTACTAATTCACTCCAATCTACTGTTATTGTGTATGGGTTATATTCTTTTCCTTCTCCATCCATATCAACTTCTATTGTGAATGTTTTACTAGTATCATCTAAATGAAGATGTTTTAACACATATAATTTACTTTCTTCATCAAAGCTTGTTCCTAGGATTGTTGCTATTTCTGTTTTTGTTTCAGTTCCATTATTATATTCATCTATAATTTTAACTGTTGTTTCTTCTTTTTTGTTTACATCTGTATTAATTACAAGTGCTAGGTAATATCCTGTTTTTGATTCACCACTAAAAGGAGATTCTTTACCATTTTCCCAATTGCTTAAATATGGAATTACACCTGATACTTTTACTGTATCTTCTTTTTCAGTATCAGCAGTAAATGTCGCTGTATAATCTTCACTTGGTTCTTTCCATCCATAAGCATCTTTTAATTTTTGGTAATCTTTCCCATTTTCTAAGTTAAATGTTGAAGCTTTTCTTAATTCTAGTTTGCTATAATCAATTGTAATTTCTTCTTCTTGGAATCTATTTCCACTTCCATCTAAGTCTACTAATACTTTTATTGGATTAGATTTGTTATCTTCCTTTACAGAAATTATTGCTGTTAATTTGCCATCTGTTAATGCTTCTTTACCAACTGTTATATAAGAGTTTCCTCTTGGTATTTTTATTTGTATATTATCATATACATAAGTTGGCTCTACTGCAAATACTACATAATAGTCTGTTTTATCGTCTCCACTAAATCCTGTTACTTCTTTTTGTTCTGTTATTATTCCTGTTGCTTTGTATTTATTCTTTTCTGTTTTTTCTATGCTATATCCTTGATTTTCAATTCCTTCTTGTTTGAATTCAAATCTGTAATTCCATACTTCGCCCTTTAGTCCTTCTACATCTTCTTCTGGAATTTGCATTGTTATTGCTGCTTGAGATATATCTTCAAATGTTAATCCTTCATAATTTATTTTTTGCTTAACTGGCGCATATAAAGTTCCTTCGCCATCTAAGTCAATTTCTATTTCTACATTTTTATTATTTTCATTTTTATCTAATGATGTTAATATTACTATTCCTTCTTTTCCAGCTGTTGTAACATCAAAACTTTCGTATAAAATTGTTTTTTCAACTTTACTTCCATTTTTTATTTTTACTGTTGTATTTTCATTTGCTCCTGCTACTTTTAGTACATATGCAAAATAATACCCTGTTAATTCATTTTCTGGGAATAATTCTGTTCCTACTTCAAAGTTATATTTTACTGTACCTGTTAATTTTCCGTTTTCTAATTTTAGTTCGCTATTATTAGCAGTAAATTTACCGTCTGTATATGTGTTTAATGCTGTTTTATATTCTTCTTCTGCATTATTTACGTTTAATACTTTTAATTGTGAATTATGGCTTAATTTTTCATCTGCAGGGTATAATGTAACATCTACTATGTTTTTTCCTGCTTTATTTGTTCCTAATCCATTTACGTTATAATATGCTACTCTTACTGAGTCATTTGTACTTATATCATAGTTACCTGTGTTAGTTAATTTTGCTGCCTTTTTTTGGTACTCGTTTAATTTATTTGCACCAACGTTATATTTTGCTATTGCCACAGTATCATTTGTATTTATTTGTCCGTCACTGTTTACATCACCATATAATATAACTGTTAATTTTTTGTTTGTTAATAGTTCTACTTTATAGCCTGTTCCAACATATTCATTGTCTGCTATTTCTGTAGTTCCATCTGTTTTGTATATTTTACTTACTATGTCTTTACCATATTTTTCTTTTATTAAGTTTTTTAGGTTTTCTTTGGTCAACACATTTGAATTTTCTCCAAATTTATTTGAGCTTTTTAAAGCAACTGCTATTGTTGATTCACTACTACCTAAATAACTAGATTGAACTGTTATAGTTGTTTTATTATCTTGTAAATTTCCTTGTTGCCATGCGAATGATTTTTGTGAGAAAATTAATGTTAAAACAAAAACTGCTAATATAATTAATTTTATTGTTTTTTTCACTTTAACTACCTCCTGTTTGTTAATATAGTTCGAATTTATAATTATTTTTTATTTTTTCATCACAAAAAAGATTATATATTTTAACACAATACATAATCTTCATCTATTGTTTCTATTTTTATAGCAATACTGTAGATTTAGTTGGTTAATAAGAAAGTAAACTCTCTCTCTCTCTCTCTCTCTCTCTCTCTCTCTCTCTCTCTCTCTACAGCGCCAAGAATTGTACGTGTTTTCATACATTGCTTTTTACCTCTTAAATTAATATACTATATGAAAATACATTTTTGCCTATTTTTCGCAATAATTATTTAAAATTTTTTTCTACAAGAGAATACTTCAAAATTGATATCCTCTTGTAGAAAAGTTTTATTTACTGATATTTTTGATTATTCTGCAGCTGGTGATCCAATTCCATCTATGAAATTGAATTGTACTGTAAATGTTTCTGTTGCATTCCAATTAGACTCATTAACTACTTTTTCAGATAATCCAAGTGTAACTTCTAGGCTTACACCTTCTAGTTTTGATAGTAGTACATCGCCTAGTTGTTGGTCAGTTACTTTTAAGTTTTCACTAGTTACTGTATTTGTACTACTTATATTTGTTCCAAGTATTTTATCTAATAATTTAACTGCATTTTCTATTTTTACACTATCTGTAGCTTTTATTTCATAATTTTCATTATTATATTTTACTGATATAGTTTGTATATCATTTTCTGGATCAGAATTTAAGATTTTTTCTGCCATAACATATAGTCCAGTGTTTCCAGAACCATTAATTTCAGATAATTTTGTTGATTTTTTGCTGTTTGATAAATCAAAATTAATTAAATGATCATTATCTTTATCAAAACTTACTCTATAATATTCATTTCCTTCATGTGTATTTAATTCTTCGAATATATTTTTTTCAATTTGGCTTGTTGCATCTACTAAAAAGTTTAATTTATATTCAAGATATTTTACAGTTTTACCGTCTTCTGTTCCTGTTTTAACATCTGTATCATATACTTCTGTGTTTTCACCTAAGTATATTTTAGCTTCAAGTGTTTTTCCTGCTAAATCTAATACTGTTTTACCTTTAAGTTCTTCTAAAGCTTTATTCTTTACATCTTCATTAGACTGACTAACTGATTCTGGACTTTCTACGCCTAATGCTCCTTTTAATAATTCTACAGCGGCTTTTGTAACTTCTGTAACATTTGTAGCTTTATCAGAATTATAATTTAATGTTTCTGTAACAGTGGTATTTCCATTATCAGCTTTTACCATAGATAATACTATTTTAGTAATATTTGGATTTGTAAGTTCTTCTGCTAAAGCATCAACTAATCCTGTTTTAACAAAGTCAGTTAAATAGCTTTCATTATCTAAGAATCCAAATGTTCCTGTGTTAGTTTTAGCATCAAATGATATATTAAATAATTTTTTAGCTGTTTCTGTACTATTTACTTTATCTAGTACATTTTCCATTGTATTATCCACATTAACTTTTCCTACAAACTTTAATGTATACTCTACATATGTTCCTGCAATTTTATCTGTATCTTTAACAGCTTCATCAACTAATTTTGATGTGTCTGCTACATAGAATTTTGCTTTTAAATCCTTACCAAATAATTTGTCTACTGTTAATTCTTTTACATCGGTACTTCCATCAACTTTTTTTAATAATGCATTTAATAGTTTTAATGCAGCTTCATAGCATTTATCACTATCAGCAGTTTTGTCAAGAACAACAGATCCTTCTTCTAGTCCCTCAACTGATAATTCAATTTTTGCTAAATTATCATTATTTTTTAATTGGTCAACTAATTTATCAATTAAACCTGTATTAACAAAATCACTTATTTTCTTTGTTGAATCTAATAATCCAAATTCTGCTGTGTTTGTTTCTGAATCTAATGTTATATCAAATAAAGTGCTATTTCCTTCTTTATCTAATATATCATCAATTGCATCTTGTAATACATTATCACTTGTTACAGTTTCTTCAGCATCTGTATAATCTTCTGGATATAGTTTCATATCTAATAAAGCTTTTCCTGCTTTATCTGTTCCTAATCCATTAACATTATAATATGCTACTCTTGTAGTATCACTTGTATTTATTGCAGTGTTACCACTTGTTAATTTAGCTGCTTCAGCTGAATAACCTGTTAATTTTTCACTTCCTACATTGTGTTTTGCTATTGCAACAGCATCCTTTGTATCTACTAATCCATCGCTGTTTACATCTCCATATAGAACTACTGTTAATTTTCTTCCCGTAGTTAGCTCAACAACATATCCTGTTCCTACTTTTTCTTCATATGCACTAACTTCTGTTGTTTTATCTGTTTTATATATTTTGCTTACTATTCCTTTTTTATATTTTGCTTCTAATAAATCTACTACTTTAGATTTTGTTAAAGCATTGTTTGTATTGTTTAATGGATTACTAGATGGTAATAATACTGCCATAGTATATGCATCATCTGTTATTGACTTTTCAATAGCTGTCATTAATTTTTCTCCATATTCCGGAACATTTGTTGCAGCATTTGCATTTCCAGTTAAAATGGTTGTTGCAACAATACCAGAAGCTAATAATGAAGTTAATAATACTTTTTTATTCATATTTTACTCTCCTTAATGCCTAATTTATATTGCCTAAAATTTAAGCAATATAAATTTGGCTTTTTTTATTATATTAATATCTTCTAAAATTAGTAATGTTAATTTTACCATTTTTTAATACTAATATCTATTATTAATAATTTATTCTTATTTTCTCTTTTTTACTGCAATTACAGATGCAACTACAGCTACTAATGCAACGATTCCAATTACTGGAGCTACGTTAAATCCTGTTTGTGGCATTTTATCTGGCTTTGGTGTTGAAGGCTTTGAAGGTGTTGTAGGTGTTGTAGGTGTTGTAGTAGTATCTTTTTTAATTTCTATTTTTACTGAATCAGATTTTTTTGTTACTTCAAAATTGTCGTTTGTTCCATTTGTTATTTGTACAGGTGTTACTTTTACTGTGTCGCTTCCTTCTTTTCCAATAACTTTGAATGTTACTGTAAAATCATTCATTCCATCTGCGTTAACAAATTCAAATCTACCTTCTTCTAGATTTCTTGCCATTGCATTACTGCTTTTATATTCTAAGAAACTGTGATTATATTCTATTACAAAGTTTGCACCTTCTGTTGCTTGTGATGAATGTATTGTTACTGTTACTTCATCTCCTGTTTTTACTACAGTTTTACTAGCTGTTACTGTCATTTCTGTTGTTGCTGCGCTTACAACGCTTGCAAATGATAATACTATCATTGCCATTAATACTAATATTGTAAATAATTTTGTTTTTCTCATTTTTCATTCCTCCTAAAATGTGTAGTATACACTACTTTATTATTTGATTCTAATTATTCTGTATTTTTTCTAATATGTTCGGCCTTTACTAAATATCTTGTAAGACCTCCGAGGTTCACAGGTAATCAATGTAACCTTCATTATACCATCATAATTTTGATCAATATGACTCATATCATATGGATTTACGTTTGATAACGTTTCTTTTACTGTATAATCTACTTTTCGACCATCTTTACTTATAATGTAAAATGTATCTCCTTTTTTAAGCTGTTTTAATTTGCCAAATATTTTTGGATAATCATGCCCTGCAAGGCTTAAGTTGCCGTGGTTCATTTAAGTCAGGTCCCCAAAACTTTGTAACGCCAAGATTTAAAGATTCATTAGTAGTATCCTCTAATATTTTTTGTGTTACTCCTAACTTTTCAATAACAATTTTTCCTAAGACAGTATGACCTTGATATTTTTGTGGCAGGTCACTTGTATCTACGATTTCAAATTGTTCTGGCTCAATTTGCTCTGGTTCTTCTGTAACAGGTGTTTCGATTATTTCATTATTTTCTGGCTTATTTACATTTCCATATGTAAATGGTATTTTAAATGCTACAAAGAGTAAAACTAATGCAAATAGTATGAATATTATTGCCAATGTTCTTATTATTTTTATTTTATATTTGTTATCATGAACATATTTATGTTTTGCATGTTTTTCCTGTTTCACTTATATTTCCCCCTTTCACCTCCTTTAATTTAAACTATTAAAATAATAACATGGTGTCCTAATAATTTATAATGCTCTATTTTATTAGATCTATTTTATATTATTTTAACCAATTAATATTTTATATCTATAGTTTTTGTTTGTCAACAGTTTTTATTTTTTTTACTTAACGTATAATGTTTAGAATTTTAGGTTACTTTTATAAAGTTTCGTGTGGTGAATAAAATTCGACCATTTTATGACTCTACATAGAAATACATTTTAAATGTGCTCATTTCAGGGTCTTCAAATTTCCAATTCTTCTCTAATGTCATTTTAATATTCAAATGTGTACCATTGAATTCACTTATTATGCTTTCTGAGCTTCCTCCTAATTGCGTCGGGATACTTTGTAATTTTGATCCAATTATAATCTTTGTCATAAAGTTACTTTCACCAAGAGAGGTATCACTTCTAGAAATTTTACTTTTAGAGTTTTCATTTTCATCTGTCCAAAATTCTAAGCTTGCCATATATGAATTTTTAGTAAAAAATCTTATAAGGGCAGTTGCTCCACCGCATCCTTGAGCCACATCAATAGCCTTATTATTTGCTTGTGCTTTTGGAACGGTAGCTTTAAAATCTTTTTTGTTTTTGTCATTATATTCTACCTTAATCTTGTCAGAATGTTGGTCTATAGTGCCACTTAAAATGCTAGTACTGAATGCCTCTAATTTATCTTTTGTTATTATTCCCTCAAATATTACATCATATTTTATATCGCATTGTTCTGGTTCTTGTGTTACTGCTATTGATTTTACTTTTGACTTTTTGTTTTTTATGCTTTGTGCTTGTGCTAATTCTTCTGGTGTTAATGCTTCCTCGTTATTTAGATATATTTCTATTGTTAATTTTTTTCCGATTACATCGTTAAGAGTTGTTTTACCTGCTACTAATTCTTGTTGTAAAGTTGTTTTTTCTTCACTATTATCGCTATTTTCTATACCTGAGAATGTTACTGGCGTTTCATTTCCTTCTACTTTAACTATTATTTTATCTACACCATCTATTTTTAGTTCTTCTTGTATTACCTTTGCTAATGCTGTATTGTATATATTTTCTATACCTTTTGTTTCATCCTCTATTTTTATTGTTACACTATTACTTTCTGGGTCTTTCTCTTCTCTTAGTATATTGTCTATGGTTGAGTCTTTATCACTTCCTGTGTTTTCTAATTTTGTTATTTTATCTTCTATATCTTGTTTTGTGTTTACTATATTATATAATTCTGCATATAAATCCATATCGCTTGTTACTTTATTTGAGTAATTATATGGTTTTTCAAACTTATTATCTTCACATATTTGCTTTAGTGAGTATTTGAATGTTTCAGGGTCATATTTTGGTACTTTACTTTCTATTGTTTTTTGGTTTAATGGTAACCCCTCTTTTACTGTTTCTTCTGCTGTTCTTTCATTGTAATGTACTGTTACTTTAACATTCGTTCTAGTAAAGTTTAAGTCATAGTTTGCTGTTTTAGTTTCTTTTTTGTCAAATTCATAGGCATCTGACAATGTTATTTTGAATCCTATATGAGTATTATCATCTAATAAGCAGTTATTTGTTGCTTTATCCCATGTGCAACCTTCTTCTTCGCAACATTTACAAGTACAAATTTTGCTCCAATTCTTTTCTAGAAAATCAGTAATTGCTTTTTTCATTTCTGTTGTGTCGTTAGATTTTTCTTGTATTAATTCACTTATTGACTGTACTTTATTTTTTCCATAAGTTATACTAACATCTTTTACTTTTTCATCAGTTAATAGTTTTTGTAGAATTACCATTACGTTAGTACCACTTATACTTTTTAAGCTGTCACCACTGTGCATAACTTCGATATTTAGTTTTCCATTCGTTTTTTCTGCACTATTTGTATAAGTATATTTATATGTATCGCCATCTTTAATGTCTTCTGTTATTACTTGGCTTACAACATCATCTTTTTTGATAACTTCTTCAAAAACAATTACATATTCTTTAACAAAATCATCGTCTTTGTCTGATTGATTTATTTTAACTGTTAATGTTTTGCCAACTAATGATTTTAATTGTATTTCACCGTTTTGTGTTATGGCTTCAGTATCTCCGTTAACTAATTTATTTAATATTTCAATTATCTTTGCTTTTAAAGTTTCTGTATTTACTGTTTTTAGTTGTTCTTCTGTGAAACTTAAATTATTACTGTCGCCATCTTGTACTTGTACTTCTAATTTGCTTATATTTTGTTTTGTTAAAAATTCTGTCAAGCTTACCATAAGTCCAGTATTTTTTATTTCACTTACATTTTTATTTGTATCTAATATATCTACTCTAATTTTTTCTGCATCGTTATTTTTTAAGTCATATCCTAAATGGAATATTTTATTTGCTTCGCCTGTTTCATCTTTTTTATTATATTCGTCTATAATATCCATTAGTTTAATATCAATGTCATCAATTTTTACCCATTTTGCTTCTAATATTGTATTATAATAAATTATATCTTTATTAAATTCAAAATATTCTTCTGATTCAGTGTTAGATATTTTCCAACCTAATAATTTATATTTTTCATTTTCTTCTGGTTCTTGCTTTACTACTTCTCTTATATCTGTTTCTTTTTCTTCACCATTTTCTGTTACCATATATTTTGGTCTATTTTCTTCTGTTATTACTCCTGCGTGATCAAGTGTTGCTGTAGTTGTTCTATTTTGTTCATCTTCTTCATTTTCTTTATAGTTCCAATTAAATGTTATTGTAATTGGATCAGCACTAAATTTAAATGTATATTCTCTTTCTTGAGTTTCATCTTCTAATTTTATATTACTTTCTGTTTGTACTTTTAATTTAAATTCTTTTAAATCTAAGTCACCCATTATTACTTTTTCTAAAGAATCTCTATTAAATATTGTTTGTAGATTGTTTTCTAACCATTGTTTTATTGCTTGGCTTACTTGTTCTTGAGTTTCATTTTTGCTTAATGTTAATGGTGTTACTTCTGTATTTTCTGTTGGATAGCTTAATGTTATTTCAGTTATTCTTTCATTTCCTAATAGGTCTGAAATTACAGCTGTAATTTTATTATTTTCTTCTTTAAATATGTCTTCTAATTTATCTGTTCTATCTTTTACTTTTACATTTATAGTTTTTATAGTTTCATTTTCTTTTTCAAATGTAACTTTATAAAATTTGTTTGCAATATCTTTCTTTGCTTCTACTATTTTATCTAAGAATAATGTTCCATTAAATGCTATTGTATAATTTCCTTGTTGTCCTTCTGCAAATTTTGCTGTGCTTTCTTTGTTGATTTTCACTTCTATTTTTAATGTTAATAAATCATCTAATGTTTTTTGTGCGAGTGCTTCTTTTATTGCTTCATAATAGTTTTCATCTTCATATTTTGCTTCAATTTTTAAATTTAATATGTTTTTTAATAATTCTGATATTTTATTTACAATAGCTTGTTTACTATCTTCTCTTTTTAGAATTATTGTGTTACCGTTAGAAGTTATTTCTATATTGTTAATCATTTCATTATGTAGAGTTTGTGCTAGTAATTCAATTATTTTTTCTTCTTGTAGGTTTATTTTACTTTCTTGTTTATCTTTTACTAAATTAATATTTATTGTTTTATCTTGTAATTCTAATTTAAATTTATCTTCGTTTTCATTTAGTTCAGTTATAAAGTTGTTAATGTCGAATATTTCTTCTTCATCTTCTGGAAGTAGTTCTTCATCTATTATCATATTTCCAGATTTATTTGTTGATAAATTATTAACATTGTAATATGCTACTCTTACTGTATCATTTGTGTTAACTTCGTCTTTATTGGCTTTAGTTAGCTTTGCTGCCTTTTTTTGTAAATTATTTAATGTAATAGAACCAACATTATATTCTGATATTGTTACTGTATCGTTTGTGTTTATTTGTCCGTCACAGTTTACGTCACCATATAAAATTACTGTTATTTTTCTTCCTGTTGTTAGTTCAACCACACTCTCTGTTGCTACATTTTCTTCACTGCCTAATTGTGTTGTTCCGTCTTCCTTATATATAGCTTTAACTATTCCTTTTAAATCATATTTTGCTTCTATTAATCTCTTTAAATTTTTCTGTGATAATATATTATTGTTCTTGTCAGTTTCATTATCTGAAGGTACTACTACTGACACAAAATGCCTTGTTTTACCATTTTCAACTTCATGATAAAACCTAGCAACATATTTATTTGTTTCTGTTGCCATTGCTTTTGTAGCAACCATTAATAATGTTAAAATACTTAATATTATTATTGTGCTTATTATTAATATTTTCTTTTTCACTTTTTAATACCCCCTACTAAAATTGCTAATAAATTAAACTTATTATTTTTTCCTAATTGAATTTTATCATTTCTATATATTAAAGTCAATTATTTTCAACACTTTTTTATATATTTTTATGAAAGAAATGTGATAATGTCTTAAGTAAAGAAATGAGAAAATGTCCCAACTAAAAAATATTTGTTCTCTTA
>CANQKU010000013.1 GCA_947624535.1 uncultured Bacilli bacterium | reverse complement strand
AATATATGTGTGAATTAAAAATTGATGGATTATCTGTTTCATTACTATATGAGAAGGGTCGTTTTGTTCGTGCCGCCACTAGAGGGGATGGAACAACTGGTGAAGATATTACTCATAATGCTAAGACAATAAAATCTATTCCACTTACTTTAAAAGAAGAAGTTGATATTGAAGTTCGTGGAGAAATTTTTATGAATAAAAAAACACTAGAAGAAATTAATAAAAAACGTTCTGAAAATAATCAACCCTTATTACAAAACTGTAGAAATGCTGCGGCTGGATCTATGCGACAATTAGATTCTAAAATAGCTGCTGAGAGAAGACTAGATACTTTTATTTATCATTTACCAAATCCTGCTGACTTTTCATTAGAAAGACATAGTGATGCTATTGACTATATGAAAAGACTTGGCTTTAAAACTAATCCATTTAATAGATTAGTAAATAATATTGATGAAGTTTTATTATTTATTGAACAAATGCAGCAACAAAGAGAAAGTCTAGCTTATGACATAGATGGAATAGTAGTTAAAGTTAACAATATAGCTGATCAACAAAAATTAGGTTATACAGCAAGATACCCAAAATGGGCTACAGCCTATAAATTTCCAGCCGAAGAAGTTTTAACTAAATTAAAAGATATTATTTTTACAGTAGGTAGAACTGGTCAAATTACTCCTAATGCTGTTTTAGAACCCGTCATAGTCGCAGGTTCAACTGTTAAAAGAGCAACTCTTCATAATGAAGAAAATATTATTAATAAAGATTTAAAAATAGGAGATATTGTCTCAATTCGTAAAGCTGGAGACGTTATCCCAGAAGTAGTTGAAAGAAAACTAGAAAGAAGAACTGGTCAAGAAAAAGATTTTGTAATGATTAAAAATTGCCCTATGTGTGGTGAACCTCTATCTAAAAAAGAGGGTTTAATCGACTACTTTTGTACTAACTTAGAATGCCCTGCTAAAAAACAAGAAAGCCTAATTCACTTTGCTTCTCGTGATGCTATGAATATTGAAGGTCTTGGAGATCGTATTATCGAAGACTTTTTCAACTTTGGATTTATTGAAAAATTTAGTGATATTTACAAGTTAGAAAATCACCGAAAAGATTTAACTACTTTGGAAGGATTCGGAACTAAATCAGTTGAAAAATTATTAGATGCTATCGATGAAAGTAAAAATAACTCATTAGAAAAACTACTATTTGGTCTAGGTATTCCCCATGTTGGAAATAAAACTGCTAAGATTTTAGCTAAACATTTCAAAAGCTTAGATAATCTAATTAAACAAGATCAAGACTCTTTAGTAAAAATACCTGATATTGGAAAAACTATAGCTGAAAGTATTATTTCTTATTTTAATAATGAAGCTAATAAAGAAGAAATAGAAAGATTAAAATCTCTTAATTTAAATATGACTTATTTAGGAGAAGATGTAGTAGAAAATGAAAACTTCAAAGATAAAAGTTTTGTTTTAACTGGTAGTTTAGAACATTTTACAAGGGATGAAGCTAAAGAGATAATTGAACATTTAGGTGGTAAGACAAGTAGTGCTGTTTCTAAAAAAACTTCAGTAGTAATAGTAGGAGCTGATCCTGGTAGTAAATACCAAAAAGCCTTAGAGTTAGGAATAGAAGTTTGGACTGAAGAACAATTCCAAGAGATTATTAAAAATTTAAATTAAACGTAAGTCTACGTTTTTTTCTTGCATTTTTTTATAAATCAATTATAATAATAAGCATTACATTAATATTTGGAGGTGGACCATATATGAGATATGAAAAACTTGGTGTTTTATTAATACAGGACATGGTCTTATTCCCAAATAATGAAATTCGTATTGAAAGTGATGACTATATTGAAAAAGAAATTATTCAATTAGTTGAAGCTAGTGATGATAAATTAATATTAGTTGTAAATCCAATTATGGATGAATATAAACAAGATATTACAACCTTACCATCAATTGGTGTTTTAGCCCAGTTAAAATTAAAAATTGACGTTCCCAATGGTAAGACTAGAATTGTTTTAAAAGGATTAAAAAGAGTTAAGGTAGATGTTTATGAACAAGTAGATAATAGATATGAAGCAAGTGTTATAGATATTGATCCAATTAGTGATATGGATAATGAAAATGCTTATTCTCATATTTTAATTCAATCTTTAGAAGATTATATCCATGCTATCCCATATATGAGTAATTCTATTATAAATCAATTATCTAGTTGTAAAAATTTAGATGAACTTACTGACTTAATTGGAAGTTTTTTACCTATTATTTATGAGAAGAAAAAACGTTATATTTTAGAACTTAATCCAATAGTACGTTCTAAACTATTAATTGAAGATATGAAAGAAGATTTACAAGTCATTGAGTTAGAGAAAAAAATTGATGGTGAAGTAGAAAAAGAATTAAATGAAAGTCAAAAAGAATTTTATTTAAGAGAAAAAATTAAAATGATTAAAAAAGAATTAGGAGACGTTAATTCTAAAGAGGATGAAGTAACTACATTAAGAGATAAATTAAAGAAGTTAAAATGTAGTAAAAAAGTAAAAGATAAGATAAAGAAAGAAATTAATAGATATGAAGCTACTAATACAAATTCTCCAGAGTTAGGAATGATTAGAGAATATCTAGATTGGATGCTAAACTTACCTTGGAATAAATTTACTAAAGACGTATCTGACTTATCGCAAGTAGAATATACTCTAAATTCTTCTCATTATGGTCTATATGACGTTAAATTAAGAATATTAGAATATTTAGCTGTAAAACAAAATACTAATAATCCAAGAAGTCCAATTCTTTGTTTAGTAGGACCACCTGGGGTAGGAAAAACGTCTCTTGCTTTATCGATTGCTAAAAGTCTAAATAGAAATTATGCTAAAATTAGTGTTGGTGGTATTAACGATGAAGCTGAAATTATTGGACATAGAAGAACTTATGTAGGTGCCAACCCTGGTAGAATTATCCAAGGAATTAGAAAAGCTAATACAGCTAATCCTGTGTTTATTATTGATGAAATTGATAAAATGCGTAAAGATATAAAAGGAGATCCAGCTAGTGCTTTACTAGAAGTTTTAGATCCAGAACAAAACTCTAAATTTTCTGATCACTATATAGAAGAAGAATTTGACTTATCTAAAGTTATGTTTATCGCAACTGCTAATTATATAGAACAAATTCCCTTAGAATTACAAGATAGATTAGAAATTATTGAATTATCTAGTTATACAGAATATGAAAAATTAGATATAGCTAAAAAACATATTATTCCTAAATTACTTGGAGAACATGGCCTAACAGAAATTGAAGTGAATTTTGCTGATGAGGCAATCTTAACAATAATTAGAAACTATACTAAAGAAGCAGGAGTTAGAAGTTTAGAAAGAATAATCGCAAGTATTTTAAGAAAAATAGTAAAAAGATTTTTAACGACAAAAGATATAGCTTTTATAGAAATTAATAATAAAAACTTAGAAGAATTTATTGGTAAGAAAAAATATCAATACTTAGAAAAAGATAAAGTTGGTCAAGTAGGGGTAGTTAATGGAATGGCTTATACTATCTTTGGAGGAGATATTCTTCCAATTGAAGTTACTTATTATAAGGGTAAGGGAGATTTTATTTTAACAGGATCTTTAGGAGATGTAATGAGAGAGTCTGCTCAAATTGCCTTATCTTATATTAAAGCTAATATGAAAAAATTTAAAATACCTAGTATTATTTTAGAAAATAATGATATTCATATCCATGTACCAGAAGGTGCTACCCCTAAAGATGGACCTAGTGCTGGAATTGCTTTAACAACTTCATTAATCTCACTTCTTACTAATATAGAAGTAGATAGTGATATTTCCATGACTGGAGAAATTACCTTAAGAGGAAAAGTTTTACCTATTGGAGGATTAAGAGAAAAAGTAATTGGAGCACACCGTGCAGGTATTAAAAAAGTCTTCTTGCCATTAGAAAATGAAAAAGATTTAGAAGATATTCCAAAAGAGATAAAAAAAGAAATGAAATTTATTTTTGTTACTGACTATAAAGAAATATATAAAGAGTTATTTAAAGGAGTAAAGATACATGAATTATGATAGTAAAAAGGTTAGTTTCTTAATAAAAAATACTTTGATTTGTTCTGATATAGATGAAATATTAGATAGATTTAGATCAAAAGATGAGTATTTTGCATTTTTAGCAGGAGTCGAATGTTTATTAGAACATGATCAATTATTTTTAGCTTCATTTTCTTCTGCTATAGATTTAACTTTAAATGTTATAAATCAAAAACGTTTTGAATTAAAAACTACTTCTCAAATGAAAATGTATGAAAATTCTTTAATTCAAGCTCTAAATCAGTTACAAGCATATCCTGAAAATGAAGCATTAAAAAAATACATAGAAATTCAAAAGAAAAGTAGATTATGTCCAATTTCTACATATGATGATCTTCTTCAGTTACTAGCGAACGATGGATATTTAATTAAATATTTAGAAAAAGATGAATTTAGTATTGGAAAAGACGCTTTCTTATCATCAACTTCTTATTTACTATATCACTTTAAAGAACTTTATGAAGAAAGACCTAAACATGTAGAAAAAACCTATAATTATTTAAATATGCTTGATAAAGAAAAAACTAATATTGAGAAAAAACAAATTAAATCTATTACGAAAAGATTAAAAAAAATATAACTCTAAAGAGGAATAAAGCCTCTTTTTTTTCATATGATTAAATGAAAAGAGGCGAAGATAATGAAAAAAATAGTATCTTTTGAAAAAGAGATTGACTTTCCTAGTATGATAGGAGAAGTAACTTCCATTTCTTTAGATCATACTTTAGAATTTATTGACTCAAATAGTATCGCAGGAGAATTTATAATTAATGGTACTTATAAAATGACAGAAGCTAGTACCTTAGAAGAAAAATTTAACTACAATATTCCTGTAGATATTACAGTAGTAGAGAAATTTGACTTATCTAGTGTAAAGATATCTATAGATAATTTTTATTATGAGATTGTTAATGATGATATTTTAAAATGTAATATTGACTTATTAATAGATGGAATAGAAGAAATTGTTATTGAAGAAGAAAACAAAGAAGTTGCCAAATTGGAGACTATTGATATTGACCTACCTAATTTAGAAGAAGAAAGTGTTAGAGAATGTGATGGTGATATTAAGTCAAGAAAAGATCTAGATTTAGAAGAAGATGCTGACTTATTTAAACAAGATGAAATGATAGAAAAATTAGAACAAAGTACGAGTGTAGAAAAGGAAGATGATGAAATAATGGAAGAAAAAGAAGAAATGGACGAAAAAACTCATAATATTAGTTCTTTATTTGAGTCATTTGAATTTGCTGAAGAGACATTTAAAACATATTCTATTTATATTTTGAGAAAAGAAGATACAATTGAAAAAGTAATGGATAAATACAAAGTAAGTAAAGAACAATTAAGTGACTATAATGACTTAAGTAATTTAGAAATAGGCTCTAAACTAATTATTCCATCTACTATAGATGAATAATTTAAAAGAAATAGTTGATAGATTTAATTTTCATATTCGTAGTTATCAAGAGTTAAAAAATATTAAAATTATTGATACTGATCAAGGTAAATATGTAGTAAAAAATAAAACTTTAAAGCAAGATAATTTATATGAATATTTAACAAGTAAAAATTTTAATAATATTATAGAAAAAGAAATTTATAAAGACTATGAATTATCTCCATATATAGAAGAAGTTAGTCTACCTAAAGAAGAAAAAGCTATAGAACTTGTCTATTTATTAAGTCTTCTTCATAATAAGACTACTTTTTATAGAGAAATTTCTTTAGATAAAGTAAAAGAAGTATACGAAACCCTAACTAAAGAGGTTGAATATTTAACATATTATTATCATGACTTACAAGATAGTATTGAACAAAAAGTATATATGGCACCTGAGGAATATTTATTAATGAGAAATATATCTATAATTTATTCATCACTATATTATGCTAAAGAAAATCTTGATAAATGGTATGAATATAAAAATACCAAGAAAAAAGAACGAGTTGTGCTTCTTCATGGTAGACCTAGTATGGATCATTTATTAATAGGAGAGAATAGATGTTTAATTAGTTGGAGTCATGCTAAAAGAGATATTCCTATCTATGACTTTATTTATTTTTATAAACATGAATACCTAGACTTGGAAATGTCTACATTATTTGATATATACCAATCTAAATTTACATACACTAAAGATGAATTATTATTATTCTTTACAATTATTTCTATTCCTAAAAAGATAGTATTTACTAAAAAACATTATAAAGACTCTATAGAAGTTTTTAAATTAGTTAAATATATAGAAAAAACAAGAGATTTTATATTAAAGAAAGATGAGGAAACAAAGAAAGAAAATAACTATGAATTCGATAAATAATAATATAGCATTAAACTTTGTAGTAATAAAAATTAAAATTAAAGCTTGATAAAAAATAACTACAAGTAAAATTAAAAATAAGATTAGATAGAAGATATTTCCTCTTCTTTTTTGTTTACAATAATTACAATTACAAAAGAAAGTGTGACGTGGTCCTTTAAAATTCATAATTATCACCTACTATAATTTATGCATAAAAAAAGATAATGTTATTATTGTATTATTAAAAGATTTCGTTATAATAATAGTAGAAGGTGAGAAAATGATAAATAATCAAAAAGCTTTTACTTTAACAGAAGTGTTAGTATCTATAACAATTATGGGAATAATTACGGCAATTGCTTTTCCCTCTATATTAAATTTATATGAACAAAATAGATCTGAAGAGTTTAAAGCTTATGAGAAAGTAGTTTTAAATGCTACTAAAGTTTATATGGATAGTAATAGTGATCTTTTAAATAGAAATAGTTGTCTAACTATTAAAGAAGATGAACTATCTAATTATATGAAGTCATATGGTAGTAAAAATGGTATTACTTGTACAGGGTATACTACTGTAAAAATATTTAATAGAATACCTAATTATACTCCTATTGTAGTTTGTAAAAAGTCAGGTAAAGTTATTTATGAAACTAAACCTAAAGTAAATTGTTAGTAAAAAGATGATACTTAATATAAAAAAATATGTTATAATGAAATTGAAAAAGAGTAGCTCTTTTTCTTAAGTATACAAGAAGGAAGGAAGTAAAATATGAAAGAAGAATTAAAAAATACTAAAACAGAAGCAAATTTGATGGCTGCATTCGCAGGAGAGTCTCAAGCAAGAAATAAATATACTTATTATGCTAGTAAAGCTAAAAAAGATGGATATGAACAATTAGCAGAAATATTTTTAGAAACAGCTGAAAATGAAAAAGAACATGCTAAACTTTGGTTTAAAGAGTTACATGGAGGAGAAATTCCTTCTACTATAGATAACTTAGAAGATGCTGCAGCAGGAGAAAATTATGAATGGACTGAAATGTATAAAGAGTTTGCTCAAACTGCAAGAGAAGAAGGATTTAATAGAATAGCAACTTTATTTGAAAAAGTAGGAGAGATTGAAAAAGAACACGAAAAAAGATATCTTACTTTACTTCAAAATATAAAAGATGATCGTATTTTCCATAAAGATGGAGATAAAATTTGGGTATGCCGTAACTGTGGATATGTTTATGAAGGAAAAGATGCTTTAAAAGTTTGTCCAGTATGTGCTCATCCACAAAGTTTTATGGAAGTAAAAGCTGATAATTATGAATAGATTTTAACTTGGGATATTCTCAAGTTTTTATCTTGACTAAAAAATATAGGATTGTTAAGATAATAAATATTTATAGTTGTTTTAAATTACAATATAAGTTATAATATAACGTGTTGGAGGGATAAAATGTCAAAAGAAAATAAAAATGTACATGAAGTTGTAATAAAAATTGAAGGAGAAGATTGGAAAAAAGCTTTAGATAAAGCTTTTGATACTAAGAAAAAAGATATTAAAGTAGATGGTTTTAGGAAGGGTAAAGTTCCAAAAGATATTTATATTAAAAAATATGGAATCGAATCTTTATTTATTGAAGCTGCTGACTTAGTATTACAAGATGCTTATACTAAAGCTATGGATGAGTCTAAATTAATACCAGTTGTTCAACCTGATGTTAATTTAAAAGATATTAATGATGAATTTGTAGAATTTAGTTTTACTATTACAACAAAACCTGAGTTAACAATAAAAAAATATAAGGGATTAAAAATAACTCCTGAAAAAGTAGAAGTTACAAAAGAAGAAATTGAACATGAACTTTCTCATGTATTAGAACGTTATACTGAATTAGTAACTAAAGATGGTAAAGTAGAAAATGGTGATATTGCTGTTATTGACTTTGAAGGATTTCAAGATGGTGTAGCTTTTGATGGTGGTAAGGGAGAAAATTATTCGCTAGAAATAGGCTCTAATACATTTATTCCAGGTTTTGAAGAACAAATAATTGGAATGACTTCAGGAGAAGAAAAAGAAATTAAAGTTACTTTCCCAGAAGATTACCAAAAAGATTTAGCTGGAAAAGATGCTATTTTTAAAGTAAAAGTAAATGAAGTTAAAGAAAAACAAACAAGAGAGTTAGATAAAGATTTCTTTGATGATTTAGGCATAGAGGGTGTTGACTCTAAAGAAAAATTAGAAGCTGAAATAGAAAAAAATATTAAAGCACAAAAAGAAGTAGATGCTGAAAATAAATACATTGATACAATTTTAGAAGAAGTAGGTAAAAATGTAGAAGTTGATATTCCAGAAAAGATGATTGAAGAAGAAGTAGATCGTTTAATGCATCGTTTTGAAGAAAACATGAGAATGCAAGGAATTAGTTTAGACGTTTATTATCAATTTACTAAGTCAACTGAACAAGATTTAAGAAGTCAATTAGAAAAAGAAGCTTATTCTAACGTATTATATCGTTTAATGCTAGAAGAAATTATGATGCTTGAAAAAATTGAAGTTACTATGGAAGAAGCAGAAGCAGAAGCTTCATCTTTAGCAGAAAAATACCAAATGGATAAGCAAGAATTCTTGGAGCAATTTGGTGGAATAGACATGGTTAAATATGACTTAGAAATGAGAAAAACAATTGAGGCATTAAAAGAATTAAATAAATAATTAAAAAGCGCATAAAGTTTGCGTTTTTTTTAATATTTTAGTTGAAGTTATTAGAAAACATGCTATAATAAAAAACTAAATAGGAGAGGTTTGGATATGAAAAAGATATTAAATATGAAATGGTTATGGATAAGCACAACAATTATTTTATTACTTATATTAACTTTAGGTATATTTTATTTTAAATATAATTTAATTGATAATAAAAATAATCCATATGAAATAAAAGTAAAACCTAATGATAACTTTGTATTTTTAGGGGATTCTATTACTGAACAATACCCTCTAGAAGAATTTTATGATAATCTTCCAGTAATTAATAGTGGAATATCAGGTTATACAACTAGTGATATTTTAACTCACCTAGACTCTATGGTAACTATTTATAATCCAACAAAAGTATTTTTATTAATTGGTACTAATGATATTGGAAGAGGAATTAGTGAAGAACAAATTTATAAAAATATTAAAAAAATAGTTAGTAATATTTTAAAGAAACGCCCTAATACAAAAATTTATATTGAGTCAATTTATCCAGTTAATAATAGTGATAATGAAAAAATAAATCATTCTTCAGTAGGAATTAGAAATAATAAAAGTATCCAAATTATAAATAAAAAACTAAAGAAATATTGTAATACAAATAATTATACTTATATTAATTTATATGATGAATTAAAAGATAATGATGGAAATATTAAGTTAAAATATACAAATGAAGGTCTTCATCTTACTAATTTAGGTTATTTAAAAGTAACAAAAATATTATATCCATATCTAAATGATTAATTGATATAATTTAGGTTTTGTGATATATAATAGATGGAGGTATGTTTATGGAAAATCAAGAATTGATGGAAATGCTAGAAGAAGATAGTAAGAAAGATAAATTTGAAAAATGGGGAAATGAAAATATAGGATATTTTTCTAGTTTATCTGAAGAAGAAAAGAATGTATTAAGAAAAGATTATGAAGAAGCTGCCTCTTGGAAAAATACTTATCAAAATACATTTGATAAAGCTCTTAATAATAGAGGTAATATTGATTATAGTAATGATTTAGAAAAAGTTGGTCTAAGAAGAGATAATGCTGTTAATAAATTAAATCAAACTTTAGAGGCGTTATCAACAAAATATGAAAGTAATATGAGAAAATAAGTAAATGTTTTCCTTTTTTTTAATTTTTAGTATATAATGTGTTATAGTGGTATATAATTTTTAGGAGGGGAAAGCATGAAAAAAATTATGGATGGAAATGAAGCTTGTGCTTATGTTAGTTACAACTTTACTGAAGTAGCAGGAATATATCCAATTACACCTGCATCTACTATGGCTGAGGTTGTAGATAAATGGAGTCATGAAAATAGATTAAATTATTTTGATGCACCAGCAAAAGTAGTTGAAATGGAAAGTGAAGCAGGTGCTATTGGAATGGTCCATGGAGCTTTACAGTCAGGCTGCCTATCTTCGACATTTACAGCAAGTCAAGGTTTATTACTAATGATCCCTAATATGTATAAAATTGCTGGAGAACTTTTACCATGCGTTATTAATGTTGCTGCTAGAAGTTTGTCCACTCATGCTTTATCTATTTTTGGAGATCATCAAGATATTTATGCAACTAGAGCAACTGGCTTTGCCATTTTTTCTTCCTCATCAGTCCAAGACGTTATGGATTTAACAAACGTTAGTTATCTATCTGCAATTGAGGGGAAAGTCCCATTCCTTAACTTCTTTGATGGTTTTAGAACCTCACATGAACTACAAAAAATAGATGTGATAGATAAAGACCAAGTAAAATCCTTAATTAATCAAAAGTCACTACAAGAATTTAGAGATCATGCTCTAAATCCACTTCATCCTGTAACAAGGGGAACTAGTCAAAGTGAAGAAGTTTACTTCCAAGCAACAGAAGTAAGAAATACCTATTATGACAAGCTTCCTGATATAGTAAATAACTACATGGAAAATATTAATAAAATAACAGGTAGGGATTATGCTCCATTTAACTATTATGGAAGTAAAAATGCTACTAAAGTTATTGTTGCTATGGGATCTGTTTGTGAAACAATTAAAGAGACAATTGACTATCTAATTGAAGAAAAAAATCAAAATGTAGGTCTAATAGAAGTTCATTTATATAGACCATTTAGTACAAAATACTTTTTAAAAGCACTACCTAAGTCAGTTAAAAAAATAGCCGTTTTAGATCGTACTAAAGAAGCAGGAAGTACAGGAGAGCCACTATACTTAGATATCGTTAAGGTCTTGAATGAGGCTGACTCAAAAGTATTAGTAGTAGGTGGAAGATATGGATTATCATCAAAAGATACAACACCTGCTATGATTAAGGGTGTTTATGACTTTCTAGATAGTAGAGAAGTTCACCATAATTTTACCGTAGGAATTTTAGATGACGTAACAAACCTATCTATTAAATACGATGAAGAGTTTAAACTACCAACTGATAGTGTAGAATTTTTAGTATATGGTTATGGCTCAGATGGAATGGTATCAGCTTCTAAAGATTTATTAAAAATTACAGGAGATCATACTAGAGCTTATATTCAAGGATATTTTCAATACGACTCTAAAAAAAGTGGAGGTCATACCGTATGTCACTTAAGATTTGCTAAAGCTCCAATAAAATCAACATACTATATAGAAAAAGCATCTATTATAGTATGTACCCAAGATAGTTATTTGAAAAAAATTAGTATGCTAGATAAAATTAAAAATAATGGAATATTTTTACTAAATACTAATAAAACTGGTGATGAAGTTTTAGCTATGATGAGTGTAAAAGATAAACAAATTTTACAAAATAGAAAAGTTAAACTATATATTATAGATGCTAATAAAATAGCTAAAGAAGAAAAAATACCTGGAAAAATTAGTTCTATTATGGAAATTTTAATATTTAAATTAGGAAAAGTTATTGATTTTAATTTTGCTAAAGAAGTTATTAAAGATAATTTAAAGTTGCGTTTTCAACATAAAAGTGGAGATTTAGCTTTAAAAAATATTAAAGCTTTAGAAAGAGCTAGTGAAGAGTTTTCACAAGTTAAAATTCCAGATGTAGATTATGATATGGAATTAGAAAAGAAGAAAACTTTATTTGAACGAATGAATGCTATGGATGGAAATAGTTTAGCTGTAAGTAGTTTTTTAAAAAATCCTGATGGTAGTTTTGATGCTGGTACTACTAAGTATGAAAAAAGAAATATTAGTGACTTTGTACCTTGTTTTAATAGTGAAAATTGTATATCTTGTAATTTATGTTCTTTAGTATGTCCACATGCTGTAATTCGTCCATTTTTATTAGATGAGAATGAACAAATGGATGCTCCAGATATAGTTAAAGACAAATTAATTGATGCTAATATTAAAGATTGTAATTTGAAATATACAATAGGAATTAGTATACCAGACTGTACAGGTTGTTCATTATGTGCTGAAGTTTGTCCTGGTAAACGTGGTAATAAAGCGCTAGTTATGCAAGATAAAAAGATGCTTGATGAAAAAGTAGAAGAAACATCATATAAATATTTATTTGAAGAAGTAACTGAAAAACGTAAAATGCCAGTTGATACAGTAAAGGGGAGTCAATTTAGAACACCTAAATTTGAATTTAGTGGAGCATGTGCTGGATGTGGTGAAACTGCTTATCTAAAATTAATCACTCAACTATTTGGAGATAGACTAGTGATTGCTAATGCTACAGGTTGTTCTTCAATTTATGGAGCTACTGTCCCAAATAGTGCCTATTCAGTAGCATGGGCTAACTCTTTATTTGAAGATAATGCTGAATTTGGCTATGGAATGAAAATAGCAGATTTAGCTATGAAGGAAAAAATTGTTAGATTAATTAAAAACAATATAAAAGAAGTAAAAAAGAGTGAACAAAATACTTATAAAGAATATGTCGATAATATCACAGAAGAGACTGCAACTAAATTATTCCAAATAATTGATAATACTAAAATTGAACAGTTAAAATCATACAAAGAGTTTATTCTTCCTAAATCTATTTGGCTAGTTGGAGGAGATGGCTGGGCTTATGATATTGGCTATAACGGGGTAGATCATGTTTTAGCTAGTAAAGAAAATGTTAATATTTTAGTTCTAGATACAGAAGTATATTCTAATACTGGTGGACAAACCTCTAAATCGACAAGAATGGGAGCTGTTGCTAAATTTTCATCAGTTGGAAAAGATACTGCTAAAAAAGATTTATTAAAAATTGCTCTTACTTATCCACATGTTTATGTAGGTGCTATATCACTAGGTGCTAATCCTAATCAAGCTATAAAAGTTTTAAAAGAAGCTGAACAATATAATGGACCATCTATTATTGTTGCTTATGCACCATGTATTGCCCAAGGAATTATTAAGGGAATGAAAAATAGTTTACAAGAAGAAAAAGATGCTACAAACTGTGGATACTTCCCAATCTTTCATTACAATCCAGAAAGTGGCGAATTTCATATGGATAGTAAAGCTGACTTTTCTAAATATTATGAATTTATTTCTGGAGAAGATCGATATCGTTCATTGAAAAAAATTTCAAAAGATTATAAAGAAAAATTAGAAAAAAATAAACAACATGCTGAAGAAAGATATAGTTATTATAAAAATTTAGAAGATTTAACAAGTAAGAAATAATACTATAAAATAATATAAAAAATAAATATAAGGATTAAGATAAACAAATAATTTGCTCTTATATTTATTTTTATATTCCTCCTCAATAGTTAAGTATATAATCTACAAAAAATTTTACATATATTTGTCAAATAATTTTTCGAAAAGATATTGACAGGGGGGGGTAGATTGTTATATAATTGTAAACAAGAAAGGAGAAATATTGCAAAAAAAGCAATATTAAGGGTGAGAAAATGAAAAAAATTATGATGATGGCTGTCATAATGATGGCAAGTGTATTATTTATTCCTAGTGTGTTTGCTGCAGACGAATGGGAAGTTAATGATATTACTGTTACAGCTGGTGATTCATTAATTGGAACGGAAGGAGGAAAAATAACTACTTCTGGTAATAAGACAACAATTACATATGATGGGAAAAATTTTAAGGCATTAGTAGGAACTGGAGCATGTGCTAACGCTGAAAGTGTATCAAATACAGAATGTCAAGGAGAAACAACTGATAGACCATATGGATACGCATGGATTGGATTTACAATTAAGACTACTTTAGAAAATGGCGATTTAAAAGTAAAAGTACCAGGTGCTAATGAATTTAGTACGACAGGTGTTAGTGGAAAAACTTACACTGATTATGTAGGTATTAATGTAGACAAATTAAAAACAGCATTGGAAAAAGGTGAAAAAGTCGTTTATACTTATGATTTTGAAATTGATTCTAATGGATCTAAGAAAACTCATACAGTAGAAATTATAATTAATCCAGAAACTACAGTATTATATAAAGTAGGTAGTGATGGTAATGATCCACAGGAAATTGAATATGATGGACCTGAAGAAAAAAGAATTTTAGATGAGAAAAAAGCAAAGCAATCTATTGCAGAGGAAAAACCAGCAGAAAATAAAGAATCAAATCCAGATACAGCAGACATTAATTTATTAAGTCTATTAGCATTAATCATAGCTAGTGGATTTGGAATTACTTACTCAGTAAAAAAAGTAAGAAAAAATTAATTTAATAGAAAATCGAAAAATTATCAACAAAGATTGGTAATTTTTTTGTGTCTATTTGTCAATTAAATTTTTGAAAAGATATTGACAGGGGGGGGG
>CANQKU010000012.1 GCA_947624535.1 uncultured Bacilli bacterium | reverse complement strand
TATACTACTATAAAAATAATAGTACCACAAAACCTATAATAATACAATAAATAGAAAAATAGATTAGTTTTCCCTCTTTAACAATTTTAGCAAACCACTTAGTAAATATATAAGTAAATATCCCTGCGGTTAAACAGGCAATGATATATAAAACTACATTAGCTTTAGAAATAGATAAATCTAATAAGTCTTTAATTCCAAGAATAGATGTGGCAATAGATATTGGAATATATAGAATAAATGAGAATTTAAAAGCAGTATCTCTTTTTAAATTTCTAAACATTCCTCCTACAATAGTTGCTCCACTTCGACTTATTCCAGGAATAATACTAATCATTTGACATAGACCAATAACTAAGGCATCAAAAAAACTAATCTTATCACTTTCTTTTTTACCTTTGAAATTTCTAATTAAGAATAAGAATAAGGCTGTTACTAGTAGCATTAGACCAATAAATTTAACATTATCTTCTAATAGATCTAGCCAGCCAAATTTTGTAGCTATTAAGCCTAAGATACCAGCTGGAATTGTTGCTAAAATTATTTTTAAGGCGTATTGATAATCTTTTTTTACTTCACTAGTTTTATTTTTGGTAAAAAGATATGTAAAAAATGACTTAACAAGTTTAACAATATCTTTCCAAAATAATATTACAATAGCAACTAAACTACCTAAATTAGTAATTGTAGCTAAAGTTTCAAAATCAATATTTAAAGTTTGATTAAATTTTTCTAAAATAGTTTGTAAAATTAAAACATGTCCACTACTTGATACAGGAATAGGTTCAGTAATACCTTGTAACATTCCTAAAAGTATATATATTATTAATAAAGTCACTTTATCAACCCCTTCATAATTATATTACTTCTCATCGCCTAGTTTATAACTGATACCACAGCCTAATACTAAGAAAATTAAGCCAATTAATATTTGGGGAATACTATAGATAATATTCATATTTAATATTGCTGAAGTTGGTATAGCTAAAACTGACGCTACGATAAAACCTAATACCCCAAAATAAGTTTTTACTTCATATTTTTTAAATAAAAATTCAATTAATTTAGAAATTAAAACTATTCCTACTAAGACACCTATTCCAAAAATTCCTAAGACTATTAAATTAGAACCAAGATTTTCAAATTGAGTTAATTCTTTAATTAAAGAAATTATGGGATAATAATATCCTAAAAGCATTAATACTAAAGACCCACTTACACCTGGTATTACCATTGTAGCAGCAGCTACTACACCTACTAAAAATAAAATTAAATATTGGAAAATACTCATATTTTGTAGACTAACTGTTAAACTATTTTTAAAAATAAGATCAGATAAGGCCATTACCATTACTATAGAAAAAGTAATTATAAATATAATATAACTAGATGGCTTTTTAACTTCTTTTTTACCTCTTATTTTAGATAAAAGCATAGGAATTCCTCCTAATACTAATCCAACAAAGAACAAACTAGTAGGAATTGGAAAATGTTTATAAGAGTAGTCAATTACTCGACTAAGTGAAACAATAGCTAAAATCATTCCAATCGCAATAGGAATTAAAAAACAAATATTTTTCTTGAAATTTTGAAAGAAATGACTAATTGCTCCAATAAATTCTTCATAAATTCCTAAAATTAAAGCTAAAGTACCACCACTTACTCCAGGAATAATATTAGCTATTCCCATGATAAATCCCTTAACTATTAATAAGATATTTTTTTTCATGACTCCTCCTAATTTTCATAAATTTCCATAATTAATGGAATAACATTTTTCTTACGTGAAACACAGTTTTCTATAAATGAACCCTCATGAATATCTTGATTTTGATACATAACTTCTACTTTGTCTTGACCCTTTGTATTATATAAAATATATGAGCCATTTTTAATAATATCAGTAACATATAGTGCTAAGAAGTCATAATTATTAGCTTCACTAATTTCATTAATTACTTCAATATATTCATCCATCTCTTTTTCTATATCACTAAAATTCATCGTAAAGAATTGTCCTACACCAAATGTTTTATCTTCTACTGTATATAATTTAAAGTCATTATATAATACTTCTTCTTTGGTCATACCATCTAAAGAAGTACCTGCTTTTAATAGATCCATTCCATACTTTTCATAATCTAAGTTAGCAATTTTAGCAAGATCTAATACAGCTTCACGATCTTTTTTAGTAGCAGTTGGACTTTTTAAAATTAGTGTATCAGAAACTATTCCAGAAAGTAGAGCTCCTGCAATATGTTTTGGTATTTCAATATTTCTTTCTTTATATAAAGTATAGATAATTGTACAACTAGATCCTACGGCCATATTTCTAAAATTAATTGGCATTGCAGTTGTAATACTTCCTAAATTATGATGATCAATAATTTCAATAATTTCAGCCTCATCAATACCATCAGCACTTTGTTTCTTTTCATTATGATCAACTAACATAACTTTTTTAGGAGTCTTTTCAGATAAGTCAGTAATCTTTAATAATCCTAAACATTTATTATTCTTATCTACAATAGGATAATTAGTATGTTTCAACTTATTATTAATATCAACAACATCATCTACGTAATCAGTATCTAAAAATTTAGCAGGATTATAACTAGTCATCATTGTTTTAATATAATTTGATAGAGAAATTACTCTTGATACATGGTATGTATCATATTTAGTTCTAATGATATTTACATGATTCTTTTTAGCAAGTTCTAAATGTTCTTCCTTAATTTCTCCATAACCTGTAATAATCATTAACTTTATCTTACTATTAATCGCATACTCAATAATACTATGTCTATCTCCAACAATTAAAATATCTTCACTAGAAAGATTAATATTATTCATAAATGTTTCACTTTTAAACGCTGCGGCTAAAATTTTTCCCTTGATTTCTTGATCAAAAGATAAAACTTCTTCTCCCTCAATTGTATCTAAAATATTTTGATAAGAAGTATCTAGAAAAACACCATTTTCATGGATCATTGTCTTAGATAAATCTTTAATAGTAATTAATCCAATAAAGTCATTATCCTCTTTTACAACAGGTAATCCAGTTAACCCTTCATCTAACATATATTGATATCCATGAAAAATAGAGTCAGTTTCTTTTAAATAAAAATCTTTATGATAATTAATATCTTTTAATTGTAATTTAACATCATTTAAATAGTCAGGCTCTTCTAATTTAAAATAATCTAAAGCATATTTTGTTTCTTTATTAACTGATCCTAAAAGTCTAGGTTCGGTATCCTTACCACACTTATTTTCTAAATAAGATAAGCTTATTGCTGCCATAACTGAGTCTGTATCAGGTTTCTTATGACCAAATATAAATGTTTTCATATTTCTCTCTCCTTCTTCTTCACTGATTATAACACATAATAAAAAGAAAAAAAAGTATAATAAAAATCATACTAGATATTAATTAACTTTTTTAATTTATTAATTTGTCTATTCAATAGAATACATAATTTTTCTATTCTTTTATCACTAATTTTAGTTAAATGCTGATACTTATGCAATAAATCATCATACCAAGTTACTATACCATCTAACTTATTTATATCAATTCTATTCAAATTTTTTACAACTTTTATTATTTCATCAAATGGCTTAACTTCATAAAACAATCTTCCCATACCAGAAATATGTAATTCTTCTGCATCATAATAATCTATATTTAGACTTTGTCCATTATCAAATATAGGAGCTACATCAATCCACTCTAAAGTATTAACCTCTCTTATAATTCCGAAATTGTTTAAATGTCTATCTTCATTCATGATTAGAAAATCTAATATATACATATTTTCAAGTTTTTCACGAGCATTATCTATATTATGTTCTTCTAACTTTTTAATATATTCTTCATAATCTTTTAAACTATCATATCTTTTCATATCATTTTTAATTTGATAACAAGTAATAAGTTCTGTATCTTTAGTTATAAAACAAGGACATTTAGATACTACCATATCTTTATATGTATCTAGGCTATACTCTACATGGTAAAAACCTAATCTTTTACATATTTCACTTGCTAAAACTTCATTAAACGGTTGTAAAATTTCATTCTTATAGCCACTTTTTAATAAATATCTTGTACCATTATCAATAATCCAAGCTTTTTTAAGCATTCCATCTGTTGTATTATTAGGTGTTTTTAAAGATGCTTCTTTTGTTATTAATTTACTATTAGTAGATAAAGATGCTTCCATAAATTCTACATAGTCAAAATCATGATCAAAAAAATTAATATCATCATATAAAATATTACTATCATAAGGTTTTAGCCAATATTGATCAGATAAAGATAAGCCAAAAGCTTTATCTAAAAGTTCATAAGGCGCTGTTATATTTAAACGATGCAATAATAAATCTAATTTATCTCGCCATGATGGTATTCCTCTATTTTTATACCATTCACTCAAAACTGTTCTAAATGAATTATCATTAATATTATCTTTGAGATAAAAACTTTTCAAAATATATGGTGCAAAATAAATATTTTTAACTTCATATATTTCAGTAAAAACACTTGTTGCTGGATCATATTCAGCAGTCAATACCTCTACATTTTTATTCATAAGTATACATTTCATAAAAAAGCACCTCATTCATATATATTCACGCTATTATTATAGCACTATTCTTAGAAAAAAGTGCAAGGTTTAAGTTGCACTTTATTTTCTTAATGACTTTACTAACTGTTTTAATTCATCATGTCTAATTTTTTCTTCACTTCTATTATCTTCTTCAATTTGTAATAACTCATCTAAATTATGACTTTGTAAAAATAAAACTGCTTTACTATAGTCACCATTATACCTATCACCTAATTCATTCATAAGCATAATATAATCATCATATTCAGATCTTTTATTACGATACATAGGATTAACTTTATCACTAACTTCTACAATATAATCATTTTTAAATAATGTTGTATCAATATGATATTCAGGAATAGGGGTAATATAGCAAGTTAGACGTTTATCTACCCCACTATAAAACCCATATCCTAAACTTTCTTTTAATAATGAATGGGGAATATTAGCAGTCATCATTAAAACACAGTGATCCCATGGATTTTTAGATGAGTCATTTCTTTTTTTATAGTATAAGGCTGACTCATAAAATCTAAAGAAATGTATATAGTCTTTTTCAAAATTAAATTGATATGTATTTAGTGCACAAATAGTAGTTTGATATTTTTTATTACTTTTGTATAGATTTGTAATTTCTCTAGTAGTAATACAACGATAAACACGCATAAGAAAACCCCCTAATTAATACCTATAAATCTCTCTATTTATAATTTCCATTACCACATACACCACATGATAGATGACAGTTACTATCACCACCACAAGCTTTAGCTTTACAAGATAAGCGTTCGTCATCTTCATAATGATCCTTAGCAAATACAACCGCTTTACCCTTGCCATTTCTACAAATACAGCATATCTCATTACGTAAATCCTCATCTTTTGTATCACCAATAGCAGCGTAATCTTCATTACCAGCTATATCTTGGCAATAATATTGAGTATGTTTATAACCAGTTGCAAGGTAAGTACGCTTTGTCGTGCACTTTGTTTTACCACTATAACAGCTTGTATTACTTGTATCTACTTGACTTGTTCCACCTACAGCATCACGAATAGGATCATAGCCAAATCTATTAATTTTATTTTTATCCTCACATGTAACATTTCTAGTTGCATTGTTGTGGCCATCAATAACACTTTTATCAAATGGTGCAGTACTAGAAATTACAGGAGAAGTATGATCAATTTTTACGGTTTGTGCGCTCGAATATGTACTACAATTATTTAAACTATCACAAGCTCTAAATTTTACAGATGAAGTTCCTTCTTCATCATCACTAAGTGTGTAAGAAGAACTTGTACCACTCTTTGTACTTTTACCACTAGTACTAATTGAATATTGATAATACACACCTCCTACTTCAGCATCTCTAGAGCCACTAGCAACTGCATAAGCATCAATATCAGTTCCTAGCCATCCATTACTAAGTACACCACCACTACTGCTACTGTATACACTCATATATGTAAATCCAGCATCTTCATATATAGTTAGTGTTGGTACAGTTGGTGGTTTGTTGTCTACATATATATTTAGTGTTGGTTGATTAGAGCCACTACAGTAAGTAGAACGACCAGCCTTATCATATATTGTATAAGTACTATTAAGATATCCAGTTTTTGTCGCTGATCCAGTAGACGGTGCAAATGTTTGTGATGGATACTTATTTTTTGACGCACAGCCACTACCACCATTATCATCACAAGCACCTGAAACAGTTCTATAACCTTTTGTCCAAGTTGTACTGCATCCACTACATGAGCACGTTGGATTTTTAGTATCAACTTTTATACCAGTTTTATCACATTGATTTTCGTTTCCAGCATTATCCATGACTTGACCATAAACTGTTATAGCACCACTACCAGTATCAGATTGTGTAAATGTTGATTTTCCATTATAAGATCTACTACCTGTAGATATTCCTTTTGAATTTAATCCACTTGTATTCTCAACTGGATCATCCATTTTAAAATCAACTTGAGTTATATACCAACCCGTAGAGGCATCATCAAGTTTTCCAATTGTTCCACTAGTAATTCTAAGATTACATGTTGGTTTAACCGAGTCTTTCTTTACTGTAAGAGCTGCACAATTAGTTGAAAGACCAGCTTTATCATATACTTTATAGTATAAAGTTGAAGTACCTTCTCCTCCCTTATCACCACCTACAGTCCAGTCAAAATTAGGTCTTTTTTCATTAGAAGTATTTCTAGTTGCTCCTGTTGTAGTAATATATGCTGTATCACAGCCACTAGTTTTATCATCACATTTTGGCGTTGTTGTTACTTGAGGGCTTTTATACCAGCCATTTAATCCAGTTGTTCCACTTGCTTTTGGATTACATGTTGGTGCAACTGAGTCTTTATTTACAGTTAATACTGAACATGTTTTTTCGTTTCCTGCCATATCAGAAACCTTATAAGTTAAATTTGAAGTTCCTTCTTCATTTGATAATATCGTAAAACTTGATAATTGTTGTGAACTAACTCTTCTTGCAGCTCCTGTTGTGGTAAGCCAAGTTTTGTTACAGCCACTTGTAGCATCACTACATGTTGCTTTTGTATCTACTGTTTTACTAGTATACCAACTATTTTTACCTAATGTTCCACTAGTTACACTTGATGAACAAATTGGTTTCGTAGCATCCTTTTTAACGCTAATCGTACTACAGGTTTTTGTGTTTCCTGCTCTATCAGATACTTTGTAAGTTAAAGTTGAAGCTCCTTCTCCTCCACCATCTCCACCAACAGTCCAATTTGAATTTGGTCTTAATTCATTAACAACGTTTCTGGTTGCTCCTGTTGTAGTAATATAGGTCTTGTCGCAGCCACTTCCACCTGCATTATCACTACATTTTGCTTCAGTTGCAATATTAGATACATACCAGCCATTATCTCCATTTGGATTTGCTGGACTAACTACATTTCCGCAAGTTGGAGCAATTGTATCTATCATTAAGTTACCAGATTGAACATTCTTTTGATTGTTATAAATATCATATACTTTAGTTTGTAATTTATATATTCCATCTGGATATTTTTCTGCTGATATTTTTATTTTAGTAGTTAGTGATTTACCCTCACCAACTTCTTTATACTCTAACTCATTTAATTTTTGACTTCCTTTATAAATTGAAACAATATATCCAGCAATATCATATTTAGAAGTTATAGATATATCAATTTGTTTTTGACCATTAGTGTACTGCATAGCACAGCCACTATTAAAGTTACTTCCACTTATTTTATAAGTAACTGTAATTACACCATCAGAGTTTTCTCTCCATTTAGAAACTTCACCATCAGCTGAGACTAACTTACCTTCATAAGCATAAATTCCAGCACCCATCTTGGTCACAGTTACATAGCTATTTTCTATATCATAAGGTACTTTTTTATAGTCAACAATTTGCTCAATATAGTTTTCATCTTGTAATTTCTTTAAAGTTACCCTAGTTCCTTGGACAAAAGTTCTTACAGGTAACGTACTTTTATGATCAGTAAAATAAGTTTGGCCTGCTTGAACAAATAGTTTTTGTTGAGCAATTGTATATCTTTCATGAGCTGATTTAATCATCCCTCTTATTCCTGCTATACCTACTGTTCCTAATATTCCTAAAATTACAATTACTCCTAGTAATTCTACCATTGTAAAAGCCCTTTGATTTTTCTTTTTTTTCATACCACTTAACTCCCAAAATTTGGAAACAACTATGTTTCCCCTATGTTAACATAGTAATAAATTTATCAATTATTGTCAACTAATTTCACTAATTATTTCGCTATCTATTTTACTAAATGTTTGATCAATCAAAGAATATAAATAAGCTTTTACAGTTTTATTTGTCTTAGCCTCAATATATTTCTTATAACCTTCTAATTGTTTATTGTAAGCAAGATCGTTAGTATTTTTTAATTTATAGTCAATAAGAATAATTTCTCTATCATTTTCAATCATTAAGTCAATAATTCCATGATTAATTTGATCATCAACTTCTTCTATAAATTCATACTCTTTATAAAATGTTGCATCTAAATTTTTACTTATTAAGTCACTTTCTATAAATGGTCTTATTATTCTAACTACTTCGGGAGAAATATTATCATAATCTGGATTAGTAAAATCTAAAAATTCTAAAACTTCATGAATTTTTGTTCCATATTCCATTTTATCAAATTCCTCTTTAGTAACTAATTCTATCTTCTTTTTTGAAAATTTATCTTTAGTAACTTCTTCATATAAAAAGTTATATTCTTTTATAGAAAGTTGATTAGAATTTTTTATCTTTAGTTCTTTGTTATTATTGGTAGTTAAAAAATAATCTTTAGTATAATTAGCTTCTATATCTTTTTGAAAACTTTCTATATTTGATCTTATTACTTTCATAAAGTCATAAAAAGATTTAGCTTTTTCTAATTCTACATTATCATCATCTATTTTGGGCATAACAATTATTAATTTTTCTCTAGCTCTAGTAACTGCTACATAAAAAAGTCTAATTTTTTCACTTAATTCTTCATTTTTAGTATCAATTTTTAAAAGATTTTTAAAAATAGTTGGTTTGGTATATTCATTAAAATATGGTGTTACTATTCCATACTTATTACTATATAAAATGTTATCATTTAATTCTTTAAAACTAAATTCTTTTGTTAATCCTGATAAATAACAAATTGGATATTCAAGCCCCTTAGATTTATGAATAGTCATTATTTGAACAGAGTCTACTTCTTTACTATTTAGTGAAAAAGTAACCTTTTGATCTTTATCATATATAGTATTTAAATATTCTAAAAAGTCTTCTAAATCTTTACCAGTTTTACTGAACTCATCTAATAATTGATATATATATTCGCATCTAATTCTACCTAATTTTACGTTACCTATTTTTAATAAGTTTTCTTCATAATTAAAGATTTCTAAAACTTTTATAAAAAACATTTTAGGTGATAAGTCATAATAATATTTATAAGCTTGTTCAAGTTTTTTATAGATAATACTATCTTTATAAGTATCATTATTAATATAGTCAAATAATTCTTCGTCACTAAGTCTAAATAGGAAGCTTCTTCCTATTGATAAAAAGCAATATTTAAATTCTTGTTTTTCTTCTTCTTTATCCATTAACATAATTAATCTAAATAAATTTTTAATAATTAATAAATCCTCTTCACTTTTTAATTCTTCATCTTTATATAAAGTAAGTGGTATTTGTAAATATTCAAATATTTTTTTATATAAGTCAAAGTCTGTACTTCTATCTATTAAAATAGCAAAATCTTGATATTTAATATCTCTTAAGATACCTTGATCTTTATCAAAAACTTGAAATTTTTCTTTAACTTTTTTTAAAATATCTTCAGCGATAATAAAAATTTCTTTTTCAGCTTTAGAATATTTTGGATCTATCTCATAAGTATATATTTCAGTATCATAATACTGATCAGTTTTTCCTTCGTTTTTATAAGCTAAATTTCCATATACCATTTGGTGGTCTAATTTGTAATTAGCGCCACCTAACTCATCACTCATCATATCTTGAAATAATAAATTAATATTTTTAACTACTTCTTCTCTAGAACGAAAATTTTTTAATAAGTCTATTTTAATACCTGAATTAGATTTACTATACTCATCATACTTTGTTTTAAAAATATATGGGTTAGCATTTCTAAAACGATAAATAGATTGTTTTATATCTCCTACCATATAGACATTATTATTACTAATTAATGAAATAAAATATTCTCCTAAGTCATTAGTATCTTGGTATTCATCAATCATAATTTCTTGAAATCTATTTCTTAATTCGTCTTGAATTTCTTTATGATTTGAAACTATATCAATAGCCATTCTACTAATATCTAAAAAGTCAAACATATTATGTTCATATTTATAATTAGTAAATTTATAGTCAAATTCCTTAATTATCTTAATAATAGTTTCAACTTGTCTTTTAGTAGCTTCAATCTCTTCTTTTATTTTTTCTTCACATTCATACATACAAAGATTTTTTATATCTCTTAGATAAACAGTTATTTTTTCTTTTAATTTTTTAACTTCCTCAGGTTGATTTTTAGGTAAATTAGGTAATCTTATATCCAAAGAGTTAACTATTTCATTATATGAGTTAGCTTTAAATAATTTAGATAACTTATCTTCTAATTTAATAATATAGTCAAAATCTAAATATAAATTAAGTTGTTTTATAACCTCTTTTATTTTAAAGATAATTTTTTCTATTACTTCATAATATTTTAAAATAGATTTATTATAAAAATCACTATTATAGTAATTATCTATATATGTAGATAAGTAATTAGCTTTATCATATTTCATATCTAACTGATCATTTAACTTTAGAATTTGTCTTTTTAAAGATTTATCATCTTTAAGGCAAAAATTATGAATTAATTCATAAAAGTCAGGATCTTTTTCCTTATATAAATTATCAAAAATCTCATCTATTAATTCTAACTTTTTAATTTCTAATAAGGAGGCATCTGTAATACCTATATCTTTACTAATATTTAAAATAGTATGATATTTTTTTACTATACTTAATGAGAAACTATCAAAAGTTGTAATATAACTATTATCTACTAAATTCATTTGTTCAATATTACCTGATTTTTTTAGAATTTTTCTAATTCTTTCTTTCATTTCTTTAGCCGCAGCATTAGTAAATGTTAAAATTAACATTTCATCTACAGAAACACCTTGTTTTATCTTTCTTAATACTCTTTCAGATAATACCGCAGTTTTACCACTTCCAGCACCAGCTGATACTAAAATATTATTACCCTCTAAATTAATCGCATCTAACTGATCTTTAGTCCAGCTATTAGCCATGTTTACTCCACCTCCAAAAAGTCAAGATTTTTTTGTTTTTCTAGATATATATAATCTTTTTTAGTTACAAAACAAATATCTTTATATTGACATTTATCACAAGCAATATCTTTATCAATAACTTTAGGTTCAATTTTAAAATTTCCATCTAAAATAAAATCTTTAGTCTCTTTTATAATCTTGTCCGTATAATTAATCATTTGATAGACTTCACTATCCGATAAGATTTTACTATTCTTTGAAAAAGATGAGTCTTTATTAATTTTCATACTCTTAATAAGTTCACTATTTTCATAATTAGGATCAAATCTTTGTAATTGGCAAACATTATCTATAGAATATCCATTAAGTTTTAATTCATTTTTTCTCATTTGTTCAACACTTTTATTAGCTTCCCAATTAAAATTAGAAATTAAAGACTTTTGTAAATACATTCCTGTAAAAATAGGATCATTAAATACTTTAGATGAAGATACTAAATATAAATAAATTGGTAGTTGCATATTAAGACCATATTTTAAATCATATATATTAGGAGTGGCATAGCCAGTTTTATAGTCAATAACTACAAAATAAGTATCATTCATATTCTTTTCATACATAATTTTATCTATCTTACCAGTAAAGTAAATTTGTCGTGATTTTTCTATAGGAATAACAATTTCCTTTTCAGTTAAAATATTTTTATAGTTTGAAAAACTTTCAAGATCTTTAATACACTCAATATTAGCTTTAATTTCTTCTTTAAGTTTATCTAGTAAGCATAACTCTTTTTCATTTAATTCAAATTTTTCTATATAGTGATCCCATTCATAAGAAAAGTTAAAATTATCTTCATACATAACTGAAAATATATAATGACATAGATTTCCAATAAATATTGAAAATGTATCTACATATGGATCTAGTTTTAAGATATAACGAATATAATATTTAAATGGACATTGTCTATAAGTATTTAAAGAAGTATAACTAAGATTTAGATGACTATTCATATAAGAGAAAACTTTATCGCTAGAAATCCCACTAAATCTATTATTATAATCCATATAATCTACTTTATAATAACCCAATAAATCAGGTAATAAGGGGTGTAGATTTCCATATTTAATATATTCATCCATTAATTCCCCTAAAAATAATTTATTATAGATATTAGATGATGTTGCTCTACTTCTTTCATAATTAACAAGTTCAAATTGAAGTTCAGAAATAAAAGAAGATACAGTATAAGAATTAAAACTACTTTGTTCTTTACATGAAATAAATATATTTTTATTTCTTTTAAATATTTCTTCTACTATTTCTTTAGATTTTTGATTTTTTTCTTTAGATGTATACAACATAACTTCATCTTTTAAACTATCAGGAATAAAATCTTCATCTTTATAAGTTTTAGGTAAAACATCTTGATTCATTCCTAAAACAAATAAGTATTCATCATCATCTACCATTGCATCTTCAAATGAAATTATGTTAATAGCGTTAGAATAATTAGTTGAAGGTATATAAGTATGTTTTAACTTATCAATTAAAAAATCTTGATAAAATTTAGAGTCTTCTAAGTCAACAAGACTATTTACAACCTCTAAAAGCTTAGTACTTATTTTATTAATAAAAGCTGGTATATGACTACTTTCTAAATACTCTTTAACTATTTTAGTACCATATAAAGACTCTTTTAAATCAATATTAATAGGTATTTTAAAATAAGAAAATAATTGATATATAGGATATAAATACTCTTCAGTAACATTAGTTAAATAAATCTTATTAAGCATAACATTATTATCAACTAAATCTAAAATCTTTTCAATTACCCATAAAAGTTCATCTTCTAAATTATTACAACAAACTACTTGATGATGCTCTAATTTTTCAGGAGTATTTATAAATATTGCATCTTTTAACATTTCTTCTTCATATTTATTTAACATTCTAGTAGGAAATACAATTATTTTTTTAGTCTTTAAATAAGTAGAAAATAAAGAGTCAAACACTAATAAATTATTATCTATTAAGTCTTTTTTTAACTGCTGCAACTGAATTAATTTATCACTCTTATAAACCTTATCCATATCAATAACATATAACTGTTCTAAATAAGTTTTACATACGTCTATTTGATAATGATACTTTTCCATTAAATAAGCAATAGTTTTATTATTATAAGAAAAATAATAATGACTTTTAAATTCCTCTATATTCATAAATTTAAAACGATGAAAAGAATTATTATACATTTTTAAAATTTTTAATTTTAAAGTATTAGGACAAATAATTAATAAATCATCATTTAAATACTGTTCCAATAACATGTCTACCATCACCTATAATTATTATAACAAATAAATATTAAAAAAAGAATATTTATACAAATTTAATAAGTACAAATTAAAAGAGAAAAATCCTTGAATTTTTATTTTTCTCTTAGGGGAATTTTTACACTTTTATTAAATTTGGTATATTTGATATTTTTTATTTATTAAGGTTTAGATATAACAACAACAGCACGAGCTCCATAGGCTGTAGATGAAGATGCAGAGTTGTGAAGATTACCATAATTAATCACAGCCCATGCATAAGAATTAATACTATCACGAGCGGACATAACCCAGTAACCAGTATCATAATTCCCATTTTCATTTGTTGTGTCATCACTATAACTTCCTCCATAGTTTGTAGATTGATACATATAATTATGCATCCAGTCTGGACATGATCCGTCATTATTTGCATTTTTACTTTTTCCTAATATTCTACTATCTTTACTTCCATCTTTCCATACTAAACAACCTGTACTTCCTGCTTCTTGGGCTGTTATCATTCTTGCCCTTGCATTTCTTGTTCCTAATACTGAATTTGTATATGTATTAGTATCACATTTTACTTTATAATCTCCTGAGGGTCCACTATTATAGTTACAACCTGTAAAAGCATTATCATATAATATTGTTTCACTTGGTATATAGTTTAAAACATTAACATTTGTCCATGTTGAGGTTGCTTGTTCTAAAGCTTTCAAAACCGTTACTGGTCCTTTTGTATTATCATCACTTTCTTCATACCATGGAATATTTCTTATGGTATTCTCTCTTTGTTGCATGGTAATTGTATTTTCATCATCATGTAATACGTAAAAATAATGATACTCATGACTATTTACATAATATCTTATTATTGTCCCTTGTTTACAACTATCTTGTCCTTTTTTATAACATTCAGTTTTTACACAGGTTGACTCTTCTCCATTGATACATCTATGGTCACCTGTTTCATTGTATTCATACCCAACTATTTTGGCATTATTTTTAGCCTTACTATATAACTCATCTATTGCTCCTTGTAAGTTATCTGCCTCTATTCCTGAATTGTTATTATCATAAGTAACTTCACTACTTGGAAGAGAGGCTGCTGCATATACACCTATACTACTCACTATTATTCCAATAACTATTCCGATTATTATCTTATAATTTTTCTTGACCA
>CANQKU010000011.1 GCA_947624535.1 uncultured Bacilli bacterium | reverse complement strand
AGGCTAACCGAGGAATGTACCGCTATAACAGTTAGTGCTACAAAGGATGGTAAGTCTACAACTAAGACCTATGATATAAGTGAGTTAGTATTAACTCCAAACATTTAATTAGTTTATATTTTTTATTGAAAATGGGACTGTATGAGGGTAAAACCTCTACAGTTCTTTTTTTATTTATGAAAGGAGTAAAATATCATGTTAAAAAAGACTATAAAGTATACCGATTATAATGGAATTGAAAGAACAGAGGATTTCTGGTTTAATTTAAACAAAGCAGAAATTATGGAGATGGAGATGGGAATAACAGGTGGATTAACAACTATGATTAATAAAATAATCCAGACCCAAGATACTCCAAAACTGGTTAAGTTATTTAAAGATCTCATATTAAAAGCATATGGAGAAAAGAGTGCTGATGGAAAGAGATTCATAAAATCTGAAGAGCTATCAAATGAATTTTCTCAAACAGAAGCATATAGCGAATTATATATGGAATTATCTACTTCTGATACAGCAGCGAGTGATTTTATAATGGGAATTGTTCCCCAAGATGCTGTAAACGCTATAAATGAGCGTGGAGGAATAGAAAACGTAACAAAACAGGAATTAAACGATATTTCAAAAACTGATGGGATAGTATCCCAAGATGCTCTCGCAAGTGCAACGTAGAAAGAAGGTGATAGAGGATGCTTCAGATGATAATACCAGATAAGGAAGTTTTTAATGAAAAAACAGAAGAATTTGAAATTATAAAAGGCTGTAAGTTAGAAATGGAGCATTCTCTTCTTTCTATTTCAAAATGGGAATCGAAATGGAATAAACCGTTCTTTTCTAATAAATCTATTTTACAAGAAAAAACAAAAAAAGAAATATTAGATTATATTCGTTGTATGACATTGACAAAAAATGTTGATTCAAATGTGTATAACACATTAACAAATAACGAAATAAAAAAAATAGAACAATATATTAGTGCTCCTATGACAGCTACAACATTTTCAAATGAAAGAAAAGGAAAAGGTGGTAATGGAGAAACTATAACTTCAGAATTAATATATTATTGGATGATTGCTTTTAATATACCACAAGAATATCAAAAGTGGCATATTAATAGACTTTTAACTCTGATAAGAATATGTGAAATTAAAAATGCTCCTCCAAAGAAAATGAGTAGATCTGAAATAATGAGTCGAAATAGAGCATTAAATGAAGCACGAAAGAGTAAATATCATACAAGGGGATAATCTTTCTTATAGAAGGAGAAATAACATGAAATTATTAGCTTAAAAACAATATAATTTTTAAGGAACGATGTAAAAGTGATAAGGTTTGAACAACAAGGTGATTTTTCTAAACTTAATAAATATTTAGAAAGATTAAAAGAATCTGTAAACATCGGTATGTTAGATAAATATGGAAAAGAAGGTGTAGCTGCTTTATCTTCAGCAACACCAATCAAAACTGGCTTGACTGCTAAATCATGGTCTTATGAAATAGAACGTAAAAATGGTACTATATCTATAAATTTTAAAAATTCAAACATAAAACAAGGAGTACCAATAGCCGTTATATTACAATATGGTCATGGAACCAATGGCGGAGGTTGGGTTGAAGGTAGAGATTATATAAATCCAGCTATTCAACCTATTTTTGATAAAATTGCGGAAGAAGCATGGAGGGAGGTAACTAGAAAATGAGTAATGTAGTTGATAATAAAGTAGTTTCAATGCAATTTGATAATAAAAGATTTGAGTCAAATGTAAAAACTACTATGGGAACAATCGATAAGTTAAAATCAAAATTAAACTTTTCTGGTGCCTCTAAAGGTTTAGAGAATTTAAATTCTGCTTCACAAAAAGTTAATTTTTCTGGTTTATCAAGTGGTGTAGAAACTCTTAAAACTAAATTTTCTGCTTTACAAGTAATGGGAGTAACAGCATTAGCAAATATTACAAATTCTGCAGTAAATGCTGGAAAAAGGATAGCCGAATCTTTAACTATAAAACCTGTGTCTGATGGTTTTTCTGAGTATGAACTTAAAATGGGTTCTATACAGACTATTATGGCTAGTAGTCATGAAAGTTTAAAAACTGTTAAGAAATACTTAGAAGAATTAAATACATATGCAGATAAAACAATATATTCATTTTCTGATATGACTACTAACATTGGTAAATTTACTAATGCTGGTGTAAAACTAGACTCTGCTGTAAAAGCAATACAAGGCATTAGTAATGAAGCAGCATTATCAGGTGCAAATGCTAATGAAGCATCTAGAGCAATGTATAATTTTGCTCAAGCGTTATCAGCTGGATATGTTAAATTGATAGATTGGAAATCAATTGAAAATGCTAATATGGCAACAGTTGAGTTTAAAAATGAATTAATAAAGACTGGTGTTGCTTTAGGAACTTTAAAGAAGCAAGGAAATAAATACATATCAACCACAAAAGATATGAAAGGAAAAGTTTCCGATGCTTTTGATGCAACACATTTATTTAATGATTCATTATCGCATCAATGGATGACATCTGAAGTACTTACAAAGACGTTAGAAAAATATTCAGATAGTACTACTGACCTTGGAAAAAGATCTTTTGCAGCTGCACAAGATATCAAGACATTTACTCAATTATTAGATACATTAAAAGAGGCAGCAGGTTCTGGTTGGGCAGAAACATGGGAATTATTATTTGGTGATTTTAATCAAGCTAAAAAGTTATGGACTAGTGTTAGTAATGTCGTAGGCGGATTTATTGATAAAACATCAAAAGCTAGAAATGCTGTTCTTAAAGCTGCCCTTTCTTCTCCCTTAGGACAATTTACAGATAAAGTTTTAAACTTTACAAAATCTGCAAATAAAGCTGTTGATAAAGCAAAAGATTTAAGTGGTGTTATTAATAAAGTTGTAAATGGCGATTATGGTAACGGACAAAAAAGATTTGATGCATTAACTAAAGCTGGGTATAATTGGGCTGAAGTTCAAAATGGAGTAAATAAAAAGTTAGGTATAAGTTACAGATACACAACAAAACTTAATAATAAAAAACAAGAATCAGATTCTGTAACTAAAACTAACATAAAAACACTTCTTAAGATGTCTGATGCTCAGTTAAAGAATAATGGATTTACTAATGCTGAAATAAAAGCATTAAGAGATCTTGCAGAACAATCTAAGAAGACTGGTGTTCCATTAGAAAAATTAATAAAACAAATGGATCAACCATCTGGAAGAGATTTATTGATAGAATCATTTAAAAATGCTTTTAATGGTTTTGTAACAGTAATAAAATCCGTTAAAAATGCTTGGACAGATATATTTCCACCTAAGGATAAAGCCGAACAACTTTATGGACTTATTAAAGGTTTTAATGAATTAACTAAACATTTAATAGTGTCTGACGATAAAGCTAAAGAAATTAAAAGAACTTTTAAAGGTTTATTCGCCATAATTCAAATAATAACAACAATAACTGGAGGAGCATTTAGGTTTGCTTTTTCATTAATAAGTAAAGTATTAGGTGCTTTTGATTTAGATATTTTAAGCGTAACCGCATCAATCGGTGATTTTTTAGTAAAATGTAGAGATTGGATACTAAAAAATGGAGTAATTACTAAAGGTATAAGTCTATTAGCAAACGGAATAGTAGCGCTTATAAAATTTGTAAAAAAAATGGTTGATGCATTTATGCAAATACCACAAGTTCAAAAGGCCATTGATAAATTTAAAAGCTTTTTCTCAAATGCTGGAGAAATCGGTTCAAATTTTATTACTGGATTTATAAATGGAATCAAAGATGGTTCTATAGTAAATTCTATGATAGAATTAGGAAAGAAAATAATAAATACTATTAAATCTGTATTAGGTATTCATTCACCATCTACTGTTATGTATGAAGTAGGTGGAAATGTAATATCTGGTTTAGTTAATGGTGTTAAAAATGGATTGTCCAAAATTTCTGAAGTTATTAAATCAGTTGCTAATAAAGTTATTGAAGTTGTTGGTAAAATAGATTGGGATAAAATATTTGCTTTAGGTTTAAGTCTTGGCATATTAGCAAGTGTTAAAAAGGTAATGGATTTAATCGGAGCATTTAGTAATCTTTTGAATAGCTTTAGTAATATGTTTAATGGTGTTAGTGAAGTTATTAGAAATTCTGCTTTGGTTGTTAAGAAATTTTCAAAAGTATTAGGTGCATTATCATTTAGCATAAAAGCAAAAGCAATAAAAGACTTAGCTATATCTATTGGTATATTAGTAGGAGCCATAATATTATTAACATACTTTGATACTAAGAAATTATGGATGTCTGTGGGAATAGTTGCTGCATTAGCAGGCATATTAGTAGCTTTAGCAATTGCTACAGAAAAGATATCAAATGCTTCAGTATCTATAGGCAAAAATGGTGCAAATGTAAAAGGTTTCGGCTCTAGTTTAATGGGAGTCGCTGCTTCGTTATTACTATTAGCAATGGCTGTCAAAATTATAGCGAAATTAAAACCAGAACAAGCACAACAAGGTTTTTATGGTTTGGCAGGATTAATATTGGCTATTAGTGCTGTATTAATGGTTTATGGTACCTTAGTAAAAGGTAAAGGTGCCCAAAACATGGATAAGGCAGGAACTTTATTAAAGAAGATGGCTACAACTTTATTAATAATGGTTATAGTTGTCAAATTAATATCCAAAATGTCTTGGGGTGAACTTGCTAAAGGTGCTGTAGGAATTCTAGGTCTAGTAGCTTTTATAGCAGCAATGTTAGCAATAACACGATTAGCTGGTAAACGAAAACTAGAAGAAATAGGTAGCATGTTGATAAAGATGTCAATTGCTATGGGTATTATGACTCTAGTTATAAAGATTATTTCTGGAATGTCTTGGGGTGAACTTGTTAAAGGTGCTGTAGGCATTGTTGGATTTATTGCTTTTATTGCAGCTGTCGTCGCTATTACAAAAATAGGAAAAGAAGATAGTATAGCAAAAGTAGGCGGATTACTTTTAGCTATGGCAGGATCAATGCTAATAATGGCAATTGTTGTTAAATTAATAGCTGGAATGAAGTGGGGTTCACTTGTAAAAGGAATGGTAGGAATCATAGCTTTTTCTGCAATATGCATAGCATTAATTAAAGCAGTTAAAGAAATAGGTTCTGATGCTCCAAAAATAGCTATTACATTGTTAGCAATGTCTGTCGCTATTGGTATATTAGCAGCTATAGCGGTAGTTCTTAGTATGATTGATTTGGGATCATTAGCAAAAGGTGTAGCAGCTGTAGGTGTATTAGCAACTGTAATGTCCTTAATGATACGAGCAACGAAAGATGCGTCAGATTGTAAAGGTAATATAATTGCTATGACTGTTGCTATTGGTATTATGGCAGGAGCTGTTGCATTATTATCGTTTATAGATCCTTCATTATTAGCAGGAGCTACGGCAGCAATGTCTATATTAATGCTTGTATTTTCTTTGATGATTAAAGTAGCTGGTTCAGCACAATCTTCAATAGGTTCTATAATCGCTATGACTGTTGCTGTTGGATTATTAGCAGGAATATTATATTTACTTTCTGGTTTACCAATAGAATCTACATTAAGTGCGTCTTTAGCATTGTCTACTTTATTATTAGCAATGTCTGCAGCCATGACTATTATTAGTAAGACAGGAAATCTAAGTATAAAAGCAATGGCTAGTATAGCTGTTATGACATTAGTTGTAGCAGGATTAGCAGGCATACTTCGTCTCTTAGCAGGATTACCTATAGGTGCTATGTTACCATCAGTATTGGCATTGTCTACTTTGTTGTTAGCAATGTCTGCAGCTATGGTTATAATAGGCAAATTAGGTACAATGTCTCCAATGGCAATGGTTAGTGTAGCTGTTATGACGTTAGTTGTAGCAGGATTAGCTGGTATATTATATTTAATAGCTGGTTTACCATCTCAATCCACATTAGCAAATGTTCAGGCGTTGTCTACTTTATTATTAGCAATGTCTGCAGCTTGTTTAATATTAACTGTTGTTGGATTAGGAGGTCCTGCTGCTTTAATAGGTATAGGTTCACTTATGGCTATTATTGTCGGAGTTGGAGGTTTAATGGCTGCTATAGGTGCATTGACATCCAAATTCCCACAATTAGAGGAATTCTTAGATAAAGGTATTCCTATACTTGAAAAGATTGGACATGGTTTAGGTTCCGTATTAGGTAATATTATAGCTGGTTTCTCGGAAGCTATATTTGGAACATTACCTAAATTAGGATTAAGCCTATCACAATTTATGATAAATGCAACACCATTTATTGTTGGAATGAAAATGATTGATTCAAGTGTAATAGATGGTGTTTCATCACTTGGTAAAGCATTATTAATTTTAACTGGTGCTAAATTATTAGATAGTTTAACATCATGGCTTACAGGTGGTTCTTCTTTAGCTGATTTTGGAAAACAGCTAGTTCCTTTTGGAGAATCTATGGTCAAATTTTCAGATTCAATATCTGGAAAGATAGATTCAGGTGCTGTAGTAGCCGCAGCTAGTGCAGGTAAATCTTTGGCTGAAATGGCTAAAAATTTACCTAACTCTGGTGGATGGCTTGGTAAAATATTTGGAGAAAATGACGTAGATGACTTTGGCGTCAAAATGGAAGCTTTTGGTAAATCCATGGCTAAATTCTCTAAAGCAGTAGCTGGAAAAGTAGATGCAAAAGCAGTTGAATCTGCTGCAAATGCAGGTAAAGTCGTATCTGAAATGGCTAGTAATTTGCCTAACTCTGGTGGATGGCTTGGTGCATTAGCCGGAGAAAATGATATGGATGACTTTGCAAACAAGATGCTTGCTTTTGGAAAAGGAATAGTTAAGTTTTCAAAGAAAGTAGCTGGAAAGGTAGACGTTAAGGCAGTTGAATCTGCTGCAAATGCAGGTAAAGTTTTGACTTCTTTAGCAGATAGTATACCTAATTCAGGTGGACTTGTAAGTTTGTTTACTGGGGATAATGCCATAGACGATTTCGGTGGAAAATTAGTAACATTTGCTGGTTCATTAGTAAATTTCTCTGATATAGTCACAGGTAAAGTTGATGGATATAATGGTGTTGATGAAGGTGCTGTAACAGCAGCTGCTGCAGCTGGAGGTGCGTTATCAGCTCTCGCTAATAGTATACCTAATTCAGGTGGACTCATTAGTATATTTAAAGGCGATAATGGCATTGAAGAATTTGGAAAAAATATAGTAACATTTGGTAAATCTTTAGTTGACTTTTCAAATGTAGTAGTTGAATGTAAAGCAAATTCCATGTCAAATGCGGTAGAAACAGCAAAAGGTTTAGTTGAAATAGCAGCAAGCGTACAAGATATAGATTTAGATTCTATAGCTAATTTTGATGTAGCACCTTTAGGAGAGTCTATTGCTAACTTCTCAACAAATGTATCTTCTGTTAAACCTGAAGCTATGAAAGCAGCTACTGATGCTGGTAAAGCATTAATTTGGATTTTATCAAATCTGGATGAATGTAAACCAAATTTAAATGATAAGTTTGATGTTGTACCAATAGGAAATAAAATAAAATCATTTTATGATAAGATATCTACAGTAGACCCAACAAAAATTGATGCCGCTGTTACATCAGCTCATAGATTAAAAGCGTTAATTAACGATTTAAATGCTTTAAATGCTGATGGTGTAGGTGTATTTGTAAAAGCTATTAAGAAGATATCTAATATCGATATGACTAAATTATCAGAAACATTAAGTAACGTTCCTAATAATTGTAAAACTGTTGGAACAGATATGGTTAAGATGTTATCGTCTGGAATGGCTTCAAATAAAGATTTACCAAAGAAAAAAATAACTAGTATAATAATTGGTATGATTAAAGCTGTCGATGATAAAAAGCCATCATTTAAAGCAGCAGCTATAAGTATAATGAAAGAATTTGATTCGGGTATAAGCACATATCAGAATAAAATTGTTGTTATTATATCAAAAGCTCTAGATGATGCAATAATTACTATAAAATCATATCGTTCTACTTTTAGAAATGAAGGAATGAATGTAGCAATTGGTTTTGCTAATGGTATTGGTTCTTATGCTTATTTATCAGAATTAAAATCAAGAGCAATGGCTAAAAAAGCTAGCGAAGCCGCTGCAAAGGCATTGAAAGAACGTTCACCATCTAAAGTATTTTATAAAATAGGTGCATATGGAGGACAAGGATTTGTGAATGCGCTTGACGATTATGGTAAAATATCTTATAATGCAGGTTCATCGATGGGTATTAAAGCTAAAAATGGTATAATGAATGCTATGGATAATATTCGTTATATCATGGATTGTGATTTAGATATGGAACCTACTATCCGTCCTATTTTAGATTTAACCGATGTTGAATCTGGCGCTAATATTGTTGATGATATGTTTAACAGAGATTTTACTATGGGTGGAATCAGCAATGCACGAGCTATAAGTGTAATGATGAAGAACGGAAATCAAAATGGAACAAATAAAGACGTTGTAGCAGCTATAAATAAGCTTAATAAGAAATTAGATAATGTTGGTGGAACTACAAATAATATCAATGGTGTTAATTATGGTGATGATAGTGAATTGACTAATGCTGTTAAACAAATTGTTAGAGCTGCTAGAGTGGAAAGGAGGAAGTAATTAGATGGGAAAATGTTTTTCTATTGAAGTTGGTATTCAATCTGGTACTGATAGAACTGTATATGTCACATGGTCTTACACAACACAAACGTGTGTTACTCACCACAAAACATGTTGCGATGGATATTTGGTGAATTGGCAATATAATACAGGAGATGGAGTATGGTTTGATGCTGGTAATAACTCAGCCGATAAAAAACAAGCTACTTATAGTGCCCCATCTAATGCTACTTCCGTTAGAGTTCGTGTAAAAGCTGTTTCAAAGACAAGAACTGAGAAACAAACATATTACACAAAAAAGAATAAAAAGAAAACCAAACAAGTAACAGTAACATGTATAAGTAGCACACCGTGGTCTAGTTGGGTAAAATATGTATTTAAAGATCCTCCGCCAGATCCACCACCTGCTCCAACATGTACTATCGAAAATAATAAATTGGTAGCGAAGTTGGAAAATTTAGATGCAAGTGTAAATGGTGGTGTAGCTACTTTTGATGTTGTACAGAATGATATTCATCATTGTGCTAGTGGAACTGCAACTATTGCTACGAAAGCAGCGTCTTATTCTTATACAGTTTCTCCAGGAAATTTTTATAAGGTAAGATGTAAAGTAGGTAATAAAAAAGGAACTAGTGAATGGGGAGAATATTCAAGTAATGTCTCAACAGCACCAGCAACTCCTAGTGGTATAACTTCTATATCTGCATTATCATCGTCATCTATTTCTTTAACATGGAATGCTTCAACAGGAGCTAAAACATATGAAGTTCAATATACTACTAAAAAAGAATATTTCGACGCAAATGCTAATGAAGTTAATAGCCAAACTATTGAATCAGGAACAAAGGCTATAGTTTCAGGCTTAGAAAGTGGAAGTGAATACTATTTTAGAGTAAGAGCTTGTAATGACCAAGGAAATAGTGGATACACAGCTATAAAATCAATCATTATTGGTAAAGAACCTACTGCACCAACAACGTGGTCTTCAACTGCTACAGTTATGGATGGAGAAAAAGTAACTTTATATTGGGTTCATAATAGTTCTGATAATTCAAAGGAAACAGAATCGACCATTAATTTAACATTTAGATGTGTTACAAAAAATGGTGATAGTATCGGACATATGACATTAGATCCAATAGTTATACCAAAACATACTGGAGAGGAAGAAGAAGAAACCACTAATTACTATATAATTGATACCAGTAAAGTTGATTCATCATGGAAATTAAATGGAAAAGCTGTTACATATAGTCAAGTAAAGACATATTTAACTGATATGTGTCAAATAGAATGGACTGTAAAAACCAAAGGAATAATTAATAAATATAGTCCCGAATCAACCATGAGAATAATAAAGATATATGATAAACCATCTTTAGCGTTTTCATGGGGTTCGGTATATAATGGTAAATTTTTATATTATAAGTATTTACCACATTTTCCATTAGTATTTAGAGCACAAGCAGGTCCACCAACTTCGACTGTAATCGGTTATCATGTAACCATAGTATCAAATGAATCTTATATAACAGAAGATTATACAGGTAGTGTAAAATATGTTAATAAAGGTGAAGAAATATTCTCAAAATATTATGAACGTGATGTAGCAAATAAAGATTATTATATTACATTATCCGCTAGTGATGTTGATTTTGAGAGTGGTATAACATATACTGCTACTTGTGTTGTTAGTATGGATACTGGATTAACAGCCTCAAGTACAACTGAATTCTTAGTTCAATGGGATGATGAAACATATTATCCAGATGCAAGACTTATATTTAATGAATCTGAATATACTATGAATATACAACCATATTGTACATCTGGTGAAGTACCAGAAGTATTATACGGTATATGTAATGATATCTCCGCTACTAGTATGAAACAAATAAGTTTGTTAAAATTTTCAGATAAAATGTACTTTAAGAATAGTCTTAATAGTGAAGTATCTGATGGTACAAAATTGGCGGTAATGTTTGTAAACGGTAATAATGTACCTCTTCCTAGAATGAAGATAGATGGTCAAGATACTAATGGAGTAATAATATTTAAAGATGGTAAACCATTACAAAGTGAAACTGCGTATACATTTACTAAAAATCAGGTTGTTTCATTTGTTTATGAAAGTGGACGTTGGAATTTAACTATTAATTCGAGTAGTACTACTGAATGGTTTGACAATTATGAAGAACATGATTCATTGGGTGAAATAAATTTTGAAGTATCATTATCTGTTTATAGAATAGAATGTGATGGTAGATTCGTTGAAATTGGAAAAGGATTACCGGCAACTGGAGATATGTTTGTCACTGATCCTCACCCATCTTTAAATTTCGCTAGGTATAGAATAGTTGCTACATCTGTATCTACGGGTTCTGTTAGTTATGCTGACTTAGACCCATATCCGACAAATATATATTCTATAGTAATTCAGTGGGATGAAAGATGGGATAGTTTTCAACCGTCTAGAAATGATTATCTAGATGAACCTAGTGAACCTGCACATACAGGTAGCATGTTAGAATTACCTGGCAATATAGATATTGATGAATCTAATACAAAAGATGTTGAACTTGTAGAATACATAGGTCGTTCACATCCAGTCACATATTATGGAACACAATTAGGTGTGGAGCAGACATGGAAAGCAGAAATAGATAAACAAGACATAGATACTTTATATGCTTTGAGGAAATTATCTATATGGATGGGTGATGTATATGTTAGGGAACCATCTGGTAATGGATATTGGGCAAATATTTCTGTATCATTCAGTCAAACACACAAAGAACCGTCTGTACCTGTTACTCTAAAAGTTACTAGAGTAGAAGGAGGTATGTAATATGCCTGATTGGACTAAACCTATGCAACAAACTTTTGAATATTATATTGTTGATCCAGGCACATGGAAAAACAAACAAAAAGTAGATGTCGTAACCTCAAGTTCAATAGAAAGGGATAGTGAATCAGATACACTTGGTTCAGCTACAATTGATGTAACGGGAACCATAGACGAGTGTTATATAAGAATTTATCTTGTTACAATTCAAAATAGGATAAAAGAAAGTTTTCCACTTGGAACGTATCTGGTTCAAACTCCTTCATATTCTTTTGATGGTAAAATACAAACATCTAGTTTGGATGCATATACTCCATTAATGGAATTAAAAGAGAAATATCTTCCAATTGGATATTCTTTATTTAAAGATCCTCCATGTGAAATAATGGATACTGCTTATAGGTTAGCTAGAGAAAACATGAGAGCTCCTGTTTCTAGTACTAATTGTAAGGAAACTCTTGAAGATGACTTTGTAGCAAATGTAGATGATACATATCTAAAGTTTTTAACTGATTTAATATCAAAAGCAAAATATGAATTTGAGATAGATGAATTAGGACAAATATTATTCTCTCCAATTCAAGATATAGAGGGTTTACAACCTGTTTGGACATATAATGATGATAATAGTTCTATATTGTATCCAGATATAAGTATGGAACGTGATTTATATGGTATTCCAAATGTTGTAGAAGTAGTATATTCAACAGGAAATACTTATAAAGAAGCACGCGTTGTAAACGAAGATGAAAATAGTCCAACTTCTATAAAAAATAGAGGTAGAGAGATAATTTATAGAGAAACAAATCCTAATTTAGTTGGAAATCCAACATCGTATCAAATTAAAGATTATGCTGAACAGTTATTAAAGTCAAAATCTTCATTAGAGTTTACAGTATCATATTCTCATGGTTATTGTCCAGTTAGAGTTGGTGATTGTGTTAGATTAAATTACGAACGAGCTGGAATAACAGACATAAAAGCAAAAGTAATAAGTCAATCAATATCTTGTACATCTGGATGTAAAGTAACTGAAAAAGCAGTATTTACTAGAAAGTTTTGGGGGTGATTTATCATGAGTTTATCAGAACAATTGATAAAAGAATTTGTAAAAGTTACAAATGACTTTAATCCTCAAAATCAAGATGTAAGTTTGTGTGGAACAATACGTGATAATAATGGTAAAAAATGTGTCCAATTAGATGGAAGTCAACAAATAACACCTATAATTAATACTGTAGATGTTGTTAAAGGCGAAAGAGTAATGGTTTTGTTGAAAAATCATACAGCATATGTTACAGGTAATCTATCTTCTCCTGCTGCAAAATTAAAAGATTTGCTAAATACGAATGAAAATCTAGAAGTAGTAGAGGGAGATCTTGGAGTATTTAAAGGTGTTATAACTGATGAATTAGTTGCGTATGAAGCTGAAATAACTAAACTTACTGCTGAGGTAGCCAAGATTGGTGAATTAGAGACGGATTATTTAACAGTTCGAGAAAAATTGGAAGCGCATGAAGCTGACATAGATATATTGACAGCTGATAATGTTACAATTAATGAGAAATTAGTGGCTCAAGATGCAGAAATCAAAGGTAAACTAACAGCACAGGAAGCTGAAATAGAAGATCTTACAACAAAATATCTTACTGTTGAAGATACTCTAAAAGCGAAGTTTGTAGAAATTGATGAAGCATTAATACACAAAGCAACTATTGAAGATTTAACAGCATTACAAGTACAAATAGAAGGTAAATTAAGTGTATATGAAGCCGATATCAAATATGCAAATATTGATTTTGCAAACGTTGGTGAAGCAGCATTTGAATATTTATTTTCTAAATCTGGTTTAATCGAAAATGTTGTAATTAGTCAAGGAACTATAACTGGTAATTTAGCAGGGGTTACAATTTCTGGTGATTTAATAGAAGCTGGAACTTTGAAAGCTGATAGATTAATTTTAAAAGGGACAGATGGTTTGTATTACGAGTTAAATACTAACGGAGAAACTGTTGAAAGTAAACAAACTGAATACAATAGTTTAAATGGTAGTGTGATATTAGCACAATCAGTAACTGCTGATAAAATGAATGTTACAGATTTATCTGCTTTTAATGCTACTATAGGCGGTCTCCATCTGTACAATGGTTATATTTATTCAGGTGTAAAGAATTCAGTATCTAATACCACCAGAGGTATATATATGGATAAAGACGGTCAATGGGCTGTTGGAGATGAAACTAATTATATAAAATTCTATAAAAATTCCTCGTCAAAATATTTATTAGATATATCTGCAAATAGTATAAAATTTAGTGTAAACAATAAAAATTTAGAAACCTATATGAATGATATAGATAATAAATTAAATGATATTGGGGATAATATATTGATAACTATTACATCATCTAGTGGAACAGTTTTTAAAAATAGTTATGGTTCTACTGTATTAACTGCACATGTGTTTAAAAACGGAATAGAACAAACTATAGATAGTAATGGAGTTTGTGGAACATTAGGTATTATAAAATGGTATAAAGGTCAGAGTTCCTCTTCAATCTCTACATCAAAAACAATAACTATATACGCTGATGATATAATAGATTACGACAAATATGTCGCAAAATTAGAGAAAACGGAGTGATAAATAATGGCAAATTTTTATGAAAATATGAATTTAAATGATACTGTTGATATGATGAACAGTGAAGACTATAAAGAACGTTTTAAAGCTGAATATTTGCAGACTAAAATAAGATGTGAAAAACTCAAAGCAATGTTAGTAAAAATGGAGGCAAAAACATTAGATTTTACTCCAGAATGTGATTTAATTGTGTTAAAAAGACAACAAACTGCTATGGAGCAATATCTACATGTTATGGAAGTTCGTGCGGAAATGGAAGGAATTGAGATTTGATTCAAAATGGAGTGATAAATAATGGCAATTATTGCTACTAGCGAAATAACTTTAGCTAATATAGTAGATGGTTACTCTGTTACCTTATCGAGTGAAAACTGTACATTTATTGAAGAGAGTGATGGAGTTCCTATAGGTTCTACATGTTCAACATCTGTATATGCGTATTGTGGAAATTCACCATGTAATATTATAATAGTTGATGTTAACTCAATCGAATGTCCAGATGGAATAGAAGCTAGAGTAAGTGGTAGTAATACCCCATCACCGGTTATAACATTTACAACTTATGATAATATAACTGAATATTGTGAAGCCATAATCCCAGTTGAAGTAAACGGAATAACAATTGATAAAAAGTTTTCCTTTTCTATCGCTAAAAAAGGCGAATCCGCTATGAATTGCTCATATGGTACATGCAATACAAGTGCTAATACACAACAAAAGCAAGTACATTTATTTGGAACTTATATTGATTATGAGCCAAAAGTTGGTGACATGATTGCTATTAAATTTAAATATGGATCAACTAGTGTCCAGCCTAGACTAACAGTAGAGGGCTTTGGTACTACCGGAATAATTATATTTAATAGTAAAAATTTACCACTTAATATAACTAGTCAATATACATGGGATTCAGATTGTATAAAAGTATTCACTTATAAACAACATAATACCAGTTATTATTGGTATATTTCAGAACCAACTGAAGAAATTATATCAGAATATCGTAAATTTGAAGCTATTCATAGAAATCTTGAAGAAGCCGCAAAAGTAGCTAATAATTTTCTTCAATATGATAGTAATGGTTTAATGATTGGTGATATATTAGGAGAAAAAATTATATCTAATATATTAATAGATTCTAAAAGCATCAATTTTAGAGAAGAAGAAACTGTTGTTGCCAGATTTTCAAAAGATAAAATTGAATTAGGTATAGATTCAGAATTGTCTGTTATAGAATTAGCAAAAAGTTCTGCATATATTGAAGGCGTGAGTGATACAAACGGTTACAAAGGCATCTCAATACGTAGTCCTAATAGAGGAGGAGAAATATTAATTTGTGATAGTGGTTATCCAAGTGTGATTAAGTTAGATGTTTTAAACGAACATGGTGAAGATAGTAGAGTTGTATATGATGCTTATTTAGAAATTAGTCAATCAAATATTAATATGAAATCTGGTATTATACCAAAACCACAACATTCTTCTAGTACATATGCTGGAAATCGTGGTACTATTGGAGTACTAAATGGGTATCCAACATTAAGTTTTTGGTTACAGAATGGTAATG
>CANQKU010000010.1 GCA_947624535.1 uncultured Bacilli bacterium | reverse complement strand
AAAAACAAATTAAAACTTTTTCAAAAGGAATGAGAAAAAAGTTAGAAATAGCAACCGCCCTATCTCATCATCCTAAACTTTTAATATTAGATGAACCTACTTCTAATCTTGACCCTATAGCACGTGCTGAAATTACAGAAATATTTCAAAATATCTTAGAAAAAGATGACTGCTCTATCCTACTTTCTAGTCACATTACTACTGACTTAGAACATATCGCAGACTATATAACTTTTATTAATAATGGAGAAATTATCTTATCTAAGCCAACTAATGAATTATTAGATCAATATGGAATAGCAAAATGTACGGAAAAAGAATTTAAAAAAATAGATAAGAAAGATTATCTAAAATATAAAAAAGAAAAATATGAATATGAAGTTTTAGTAGAAAATAAATTAACTTTTAAAGAAAAATACGATATTAAAATAATTGATAAAACAACTTTAGATGAACTTATGATTTTAATGATTAAAGGAGAAAAATAATGATTGGATTTATAAAGAAAGATTTAGCTATGATTAAAAGTAATTTTAAATTAATTGGAATATTACTTGTTTTATATACTGTAATGGGTCTAATGAATAAGATGGATATATCATTTATTTTACCATTTATAAGTGTAATTATTATGATGTCAACATTTAGTTATGATAATTATAATAATTGGGATACCTACTCTATTTCATTTCCTAATGGAAGAAAAAATAGTGTAAAATCAAAATATATAACAACTATTTTAATGACTTCTATTATCTCTATAATTACAATTATTTTATCTTTTATTATTGCTTATAAAAATAATCAAACTAATTATGAACAAATCTTAATAACAAATTTATTAGAAGTAGCTGCAACCTTATTAGTTTTAACTTTTATGTATCCAATTATTTATAAATTTGGTATTGAAAAAGCACGAATTAGTATATTTTTAATTATTTTTGGTATAGCTATTATAGGAAGTGTAATTGCAGGTTATATAGATCTTTCATCTATTATAAATAGCCTATCTTTTTTAGAAGATTATTTTATCCTAATTTTAATAGTAATTACTATTATTATGGTGTATGCTTCTTATAAAATATCTGTAAAAATATTTGAAAAAAAAGAATTTTAACATTACAAAATTGTAAGATAATAGAAAAATTATTAGTGTTATAATAAATGTAATGTGGTGATATTATGAGTAAAATAATGATAGTTGAAGATGATAAAGCAATATGTAATGAATTAGCAAATCTATTAGAAAATAATAATTATGAAGCAGTTATTTTAAAAGATTTTAAAAATGCTTTATCTGAAATATTAAAAGTTGCTCCAGACTTAATTTTACTTGATATAAATATTCCTTATATAAATGGTGATATTCTTTTAAAGAAATTAAGAAAAGAAGTTAATATTCCTGTAATTATGGTAACTAGTATCACTTCAGAAATAAATGAAGCTTTATCTATTTCTTATGGAGCTGATGACTATATTACTAAACCCTATAATCCAAATATTTTACTCTTAAGAATTGGAGCTATCTTAAAAAGAGTTAATACAAATTACAATAATAATATTTTAACTTATAAGAATTTAAAATTTGATATTACTAAGGGAACTATTAAAAATAATGATAAAGAAATAATCTTAACTAAAAATGAAATAATTATCTTTTCTTATTTAATAAATCATCAAAATAAAATTGTAACTAGAGATGAATTAATAACGGCTATTTGGGATACTACTGACTATATTAGTGATAATACTTTAACAGTAAATATTAATAGATTAAGAAATAAACTAAAAGAAATTGGCTATGAAAATATTATTGATACTAGAAAAGGAATGGGATATATTTTATTATGAAGTTAGGTAGTTATTGTAAAGATAATTTATATAAAATTTTTTTAATTATTATTTGTTATATTATTAATTTACTTATATTTTTAGCTTTTAAAATAGATAAACAAGTTATCATATCAACAACATTTATATATATTAGTTGTTTTTTACTTATTTTTTTTATCCCCTATTTTAGAAAAAAATCTTTTTATACAAATCTAATTAATAATATTTCTTTACTTGATAAAAGTTATTTAGTATTAGAAACTTTATCTAGACCTGAGTTTTATGAAGGAGAATTACTATATCAAGCACTATATGAAATTAATAAGTCAATGACTGAAAATGTAAGATTAATTAAAGATAATTCAGAAGAATTTAAAGACTATATTGAAATGTGGATCCATGAAGTTAAAATTCCTCTATCTAGTTTAATTTTAATGAGTAATAATCATAAAGATAAATTTGATAAACAAACTAAATTACAATTAAAAAGATTAGAAGATTATGTAGAACAAATTCTTTATTATGTTAGAAGTGAGACTGCTGAGAAAGATTATCTAATAAAAGAAGTTAATTTATCTAAAGTTATTAAGAATGTTGGTCTTAATAATATTAATTACTTATTAGAAAATAAAATAGATTATATTGTAGAAAATTCTAATTATAAAGTGTTAACTGATGCTAAATGGCTAGAGTTTATTTTAGGTCAAATAATTAATAATAGTATTAAGTATAAAAGAAATATTAAAAACTCATATATAAAAATATCAGTTGAAGATTATTTAGATAAAACTATCTTAATAATAGAAGATAACGGTATTGGAATAAAGAAGTCGGATTTAAAACAAGTATTTGATAAATCTTTTACTGGAGAAAATGGAAGAAATACTAATAAATCTACTGGGATGGGATTATTTATAGCTAAAAATATGTGTACTAAATTAGGACATAAGATAGAAATTAATTCTATTTATAATGAGTATACAAAAGTTTCTATAACATTTGCTAAAAATAAATACTATGATGTTTTAAAGTAATATTACAAAATTGTAAGATTAAGTAATATAAAACAAGCGACAAAATAGTATTTTTTAATTATTATTACTTTTAGAAAGGAGAAATATTATGAAAAATATTTTAAAAGTTGAAAGAGTTGAAAAATACTATGGTAGTCGTTCATCTTTAACTAAAGCGATTGATAATTTATCTTTTGCAGTAGAACCTGGTGAATTTTTATGTCTTATGGGTGCATCAGGTTCAGGTAAGACTACTCTTTTAAATTGTATATCAACTATTGATAAAGTAACATCTGGACATATTTTTGTAGATGGCTATGATATCACTAAATTAAAGGGAAATGAACTTAATAAATTTAGGCGAGAAAAATTAGGTTTTATCTTCCAAGATTTTAATTTACTTGATACTTTAACTGCTTATGAAAATATAGCTCTTGCTTTATCTATTCAAAATATTAATGAATTTGAAATTGATAAGCGAATTAAAAAAGTCAGTGAAGATCTTGATATTAAGCATATCCTAAATAAGTATCCATATCAAATGAGTGGTGGTGAAAAACAAAGAGTTGCCTCTGCTCGTGCGATTATTACAAATCCAAAATTAGTTTTGGCTGATGAACCTACTGGAGCCCTTGACTCTAAGTCAGCTAAAATGTTATTAGAAAAGTTTAACTATTTAGATAAGATGGGCGCTACTATTCTTATGGTAAGTCATGATGCTTTTACAGCTAGTTATGCTAGACGTGTAATTTTTATCAAAGATGGTAAAATTTTTAAAGAAATTCATAAAGGTGAATGTTCTCGTAAAGAATTTTTTGATAAAATCATAGACGTCGTAACCCTACTTGGTGGAGATCTAAATGATGCTTTGTAAACTATCTTATAAAAATATCAAAAAAAGTATAAAAGATTATGCCATCTACTTTTTTACTTTAATACTTGGTGTTGCTATATTTTATGTTTTTAATGCTTTAGATAGTCAAACCGTTATGATGAATGTATCTTCATCAACTCAAGATGTAATTAAACTTATGATGACTATACTTTCTAGCGTAAGTATCTTTATTTCATTCATCCTGGGATTTTTAATTATTTATGCCTCAAGATTTTTAATGAAAAGAAGAAATAAAGAATTTGGAGTTTATTTAATACTTGGTATGAGTAAAAGAAAAATATCATTAATATTATTTTTTGAAACTCTTTTTATTGGTATTTTATCTTTAATTATAGGACTTGGAATTGGGGTTATCCTATCTCAAATTATGAGTTTAGTAGTTGCTAATATGTTTGAAGCTAATTTAACTAAATTTACATTTGTATTTTCCTCATCTGCTTGTTTAAAAACTATTATTTATTTTAGTGTTATGTATTTAATAGTTATGATATTTAATACTATAAGTGTTAGTAAATGTAAGTTAATTGACTTATTAAATAAAGCTAAGACAAGTGAAAAGGTAAAATTAAAAAATCCTTATATTTGTATTATTATATTTATTATAGCTTCTATTATCTTAGGAAAAGCTTATTATATTGTTATTCATGACTTTTCCTCCCTACAAGAAGCTACTGACATATTAATTCCTATTATCATGGGGTGTGTTGCTACATTTTTTATCTTTTGGTCTTTATCAGGATTAATTTTAAGAATTTGTCAAAGTCTAAAAAAATATTATTATAAAGATTTAAATAGTTTTATCTTAAGACAATTTTCTAGTAAAATAAATACTCAAGTATTTTCAACTACTATTATTTGTTTAATGTTATTTATAACAATTTGTCTCTTATCAGCATGTTTTACTATGAAAAATTCCATGAATGCTAATATTAGAAAACTTGCTCCTGCTGATGCTTTGTTTTCAACACTTATGAATATGGAAAGATATTATAATGATTTTAGAAGTTATGGATATAATGATGCTCAAATAAATACTTCTCATTATACTGTTAAAGAAAAATTTAAACTTTTTAATTTTGATATAGTTTCATATTTTAAAGAATATGTTGAAGTAAATATTTATACTACCCCTGATTTAACGTTTAATCATACTTTAGGTAAAAATCTAGAAAGTATTAGAACCCAATTTCCGTTTTTGGATTATGATGATTCAGAAGCTATAATGAAAATTAGTGATTATAATAAAGTAGCTAAACTTTATGGAAACAAACAATATTCTTTAAATGATGATGAGTATATGATTATTGCTGATTTTAAGTCAATGATAAAAATTAGAAATGTTGCTCTTGAAAATGGTGAAGTTATTAATTTATTTGGACATACTTTAAAACCTAAATATAATATTTGTAAAGATGGATTTTTAGAAATGTCTAGTCAACATATTAATACTGGTATAATTTTAGTTCCAGATGATATAGTTAAAGAAGAATATTTATATGATAATTATTTAATTGGTAATTATAAAACAAAAGATAAAGATAAAATAATTGAAATAGAAAATAGTATTAATGCTTTAGATAAAAATGAACTATCTAAGACTTATTTACTTCCAAGTGGATCAACTAAACTTGCTATTAAAGAAGCAACTGTTGGATTATCAGCAATGGTAACTTTTATTGGGCTTTATTTAGGAATAATTTTCTTAATTAGTAGTGCTGCAATATTAGGATTAAAAGAATTATCAGAAAGTAGTGATAATAAAGAAAGATTTATTATATTAAGAAAAATTGGTGTAAGTGAAAAATTACTTAATAAAGCTCTATTTAGACAAATTGCCACTATTTTTACTCTTCCCTTAATCCTTGCTTTAATTCATTCTATATTTGGAATAATGTTTGCAATTAAATTTTTAGAAGTATTTGGTAATGATCAACTTCTTCCATCAATTATTGTAACTGCAACTATTTTAGTAATTATCTATGGTGGATATTTCTTAATTACTTATTATTCAAGTAAAAATATTATTAAGGAAAAATAATATTCTATGAATTATTTTAAATCTATTAAGATAGCATTTATTATTTTTCCACTTGTTGCCCTACTATTTTCTTATATTTTTATATTTTATCAATATCATAAATATAAATCTATTAATATTTTTAAAATAATAATAATCTATTCATTTATTCTTTATTTAACAACAATCTATCTTTTAGTAATACTTCCTCTTCCTGATAAAAATACTGTTACTTATAAAGACAATATGATTAGACTTATTCCCTTTGGATTTATTAATTCGTTTTTAAAAGAAACTTCTTTTAACTTATCTAAACCTGCAACTTATTTAAAAGCTATTAAAGAGCCATGTTTTTATACAGTAATTTTTAATATTTTTATGACAATTCCCTTAGGAATGTATTTAAGTCTTTTATTTAAATGTAATTTAAAAAAAGTAGTATTTATAAGTTTTTGTTTAAGTCTATTTTTAGAAATAACTCAAGTTACTGGATTATATCATATTTATAAATATCCATATAGAGTATTTGATGTGGATGATTTAATTACAAATACACTTGGTGGATTAATTGGTTATTATATAATGAAATTCTTACCAATAAATAAAAACTACTAACTTTCAAGTTAGTAGAAAAACAATTATGTTTTATTCCATATTTTCTAATTTGTTTAACATTTTACTTGCTGCATTTCTTGCAGCATTTTTTACATCTTCTAAAGCATCTGGATTTTTCTTTTTATACATCATCCAAGATGCAAAACCTGTACCAACAATAGCAGTCATTGCTAATGCTTTTTTCATACCCTTATTCACTTTAATCACCTCTTTAGAAAATATGTAGTAGTACAATGTACCATTATTATTATGAAGTAGTTTTATCAATTTATACCATTTTTTAAAAATTCTTTAATCGTGGTATTTCTAAGATCTACTTCTGTATTATTAATAGAAGTTTCTAAAGCCTTATAATCACCTATCAAATATAATTTCTTTTTACTACGAGTAACAGCTGTATAGATTAGTTTTCGATATAACATTTTACGATAACCTAAAGTCATAGGTAAGATAATTACATCAAACTCACTACCTTGTGATTTATGAATACTAATAGCATAAGCTAGTTTAAAATTATTAAAATTACTTGGTGTATATTTTACTAAATTACCATCAAAATTAATATAAATTTCTTTACTTTTTTTATGACTAATTTTATGAATAATTCCAATATCACCATTATAAACATTATCTTCAGGTTGATTTACTAATTGGATAACTTTATCATTTTCTCTATAAGTATACTCACCAACTACTAATTCATTTTTATCTTTTTCTTTAGGATTAAAAATTTCTTGTAATCTTTTATTAATTTGATCAATTCCATTTACACCTTTATACATAGGAGCTAGAACTTGAAAATCTTTATAATTTAAATCTTTATATGTAGAAGATATATCACATATATGTTGCATAACTAAACTAGAATTGCATTCTATAAAAGTCAAATCTTCTTCTATATTAAAATTATTTTTATTACATAAACCTGCTTTTATATCGTAGGCTAATTGAATAATATTAGAGCCTTCTTTTTGACGAAAAACTTCTTCTAAACAGTGAACATTTAAAGTATTACTATAAATTAAGTCATGTAAGACTTGTCCAGGACCAACACTTGGTAGTTGTTCATCATCACCAATTAAAATAATTTTGGTATTAACACTAACACCTTTTAATAAGTTACTAAATAAATAAGTATCAATCATACTTGCTTCATCAACTATTAAAAATTTAACTTTACTTTTGTTATATTCGTTGACAGCAAACGTATCAGTTTCTTTATTCCATTTTAAAAAGCGATGGATAGTTGAAGCTTTAGTAAGGGTTGCTTCACTCATTCTTTTGGCAGCGCGTCCAGTTGGCGCTAAAAGTGCAATTTCTTCTTCTAAATTAGCAGGAGATAAATGATTTAGTCTTTTATATAGTTCAACAATAGCTTTTAAAATAGTAGTTTTTCCAGTACCTGGACCACCTGTAATAATTAAAAAATTCTTAAGATATGACTTTTTTATAGCTTCTTTTTGAGATTCATTATATTCAATACCAAAATCTTGTTCTACTTCATTAAGTACTTCTTCTAAATTATCTAATTTATTATCTTTTTTATGATTAAGTAATAAAAATCTAGATACAATTAATTTTTCAGCATCATATAATTCTTTTAAATAGTATTGTTCTTGATATTTTACAATTTTTAAATCTTTTTGTAGAAATTCTAATCTTTTTGTAAAAGTATCTTCATCTACTAGTATTCCCAAAACTCTAGGTAAATATAGATAAATATTTTCATATGAAAAGTACACATGACCAAAAGTATTAGATAATTCTCTCATAATATATAAAATAGAAGCATCAATTCTAATATCAGCATTTTTATCTATTCCCATTCTTTGGGCAATGGCATCTATTTTTTTAAAACTCATTTGAGAAATATCTTCTACTAATTGATAAATATTACTCTCTAATTTTTCTACTGTAGATTTGTTATATTTATTATATATTTTCATACTATCTTTAGTACTAAATCCAAGTTTATTTAAATAGACAATTGTTTCATAACTTGCTTCATATTCAAGTAATCCATTATGTAATACGTCAATATTTTTTTTAGTAATTGTAGGAATTAATACTAAATTAGAGGGTTGTTCCATAATAATTTTTAAAGTATCTTTTCCTAAGACAGAAACTATTTTTTTAGCTTTAGCTTCCCCTATTCCTTTGAATAATCCTGATGCTAAAAATTCTATAATAGCATCTTTTTCAACAGGTTTTGAAACTTCATAACGATCTACTTGAATTTGATCTCCGTACTTAGGATGATTTACTAATTTTCCATAAAAGATATAAGTCTCAATCTCATTTAGGTTATGAAAATATCCTGTAAAAGTAATTATTCTTCCAATATAATCTTCTAATTCAGAGATATTTGTTTCACTAACTTTAAATAAGCCTATAACATAATTATTATCTCCTTGGAATATACTTTTTCTATATTGTCCTTTTATATATTGTTCCATTTATTTATTCTCCTATACAATATGGATATTCAACTTTTGTAATTTTGGTTTTATAAAATGTATTATGTTTTAATGTCTTATTAATTTTGACAGCTAAAAAATTAGAAGTATGACCATAGCTAAAGCCATCTTTTTGTCTTTCTATTAAAACTTCAACTTCTTGATTTATAAATTTATTCATATATTCAATTTCTAACTTTTTAGAAAGTTCTAATAGTTTTTTAGCTCTTTGTTTTTTTGTTTGAGCATCAACTTGTTGATCTAACTCTTCTGCTTTTGTTCCACTTCTTAAGGAAAATGGAAAAACATGAATTTTTGAAAATTTTAATTCTTCACAAGTTTTTAATGTTTTTTTGAATAAGTCATCACTTTCTTGTGGAAAGCCAACAATAACGTCAGTTGAGATAGCTATATTTGGTCTAATTTTACGAATTTGTTCTATTTTTTTATAGTAATAATCTAAGTCATATTTTCTCATCATTAATTTTAGAATTTCATTACTACCTGCTTGAAGAGGAATATGTAAATGATCTACAATGACTTTATTATCTTTTATTACTTGTAATACATCAGAAGTTAATTCTGTTATTTCAATTGATGATATTCTAAGTCTTTTTAATCCTTTAATTTTTACAATTTCTTTTAATAAGTCACAAAAATTAAGATTTATATCTACACCATAATTACCAGTATGTATTCCAGTTAAAACAATTTCTTGATAGCCATTATTTACAAGTGAAGTTATCTCTTCTATTACTTTATCTTTTTGTTTACTTCTACATTTACCTCTAACATATGGAATGATGCAATAACTACAATAATTTTCACAGCCATCTTGAATTTTTACAAAAGCTCTAGTTCTTCCTGGGAATTGAGTTATAAACATATCTTCAAATTCACTATATTGTTCTTGATATAATTTTTTTAGTTTTTCTCTTTTACTAAAGTATTCGTCTAATAACTCTACTATTTTTGATTTATCTTTATTTCCAATAACAATATCTAACCCATCTTCATGATAGTCTTTATTAGCTTCTATAAAACAGCCCATAGCAACAATACAAGCATCTGGATTTCTTCTAATAGCACTTCTAATCATTTTCCTACTTTTTATATCTGAGGTATTTGTTACAGTACAAGTATTAATAATATAAACATCACAAATATCATGAAAGTCTACAATTTCATAGCCAGCTTCTTTTAGAATGTTTTCAACATATTCACTTTCATACATATTAACTTTACAACCTAATGTTAAAATTCCTACTTTCATAGCTTATACCTCTTTCCTGCGTAGTAATTATATCATGAAAGCACAAACAAGTAAATAAATCAAAAACTAACTTTTAAATTTAATTATTTGAAGAAATATTTAATAAAATTCCTATCGATACTAAAGTAATTAATAAACTAGATCCACCATAACTTAAGAATGGTAAAGTAACCCCCTAAATTTTTCGAAAGATAACTTAATTTAGTTAGGATACACTTCCAATATAACTGAAAAATTAATCTAGATAACTTCTAAACTTTGTAACTTTGGAAATTTTAAATATACATATATCTTTTTATCTTTATCTATTTCAATTTTTTCTACTAATCTTTTAACTTGATCTTTAGTAGGATTTTTTAAAGACATATAATCTACTTCCTTATTAAAATCTTTATTATTTGCTGTTTGTTTTTCATTTATTTGTTTTTTTTCATCTAATTTTGTTAATTCTAAATTTAATTTATTAATTTCATTTGTTATTTTTTCATATATTCTTTTATACATTTCTTCATCAACTAACCCCTTTGTCTTATCTATATATAAATTATCAATTGTTGTTTTATGAGAAGTTAATGTATTATTTAACCTCTTTATTTTTTTATTTATTTCATCTATATTTCTTGTAGTAATATCTATATTTTTACCTTCTAAGTCATTAAAATTATAATTGCTACAAAACCCTTTACAAATCCTTTGTAAATAATTTAATATATCTTCTTCAAGCCAGTCATAATTAATTCTATGAGATGAGCATACCCCAAATTTTCCTTTCCTTGTATATAAATTACATTGTGTATAATGTCTTACACCTGACTTTAAAATATCTTTACTTATTCTTATTCTATGACCACATTCATGACAATAAATCATACCCCCAAATAAATAGTCTAATTGATGAGTTGTAACCTTTATCTTTGTTTTACTATTAATAAGTTTTTGAACTTTATCAAATTTTTCTTTAGAAATTATACCCTCATGAGTATTTTTAACAATTATGAGTTCATCTTTAGTAGTTTTTCTTAATTTTTTAGAGTTATAACTTATTTTATTATGAGTATTTTGGACCATATTGCCAATATACATTTCATTAGTTAAAATATTAGTAATAGTTTGTCTTTTCCATATTCCAAAGAAATCATTCTCTACTACATTTTTGGCTCTAGGATCTTTTTTATAAACGATCGGAATTGGAATTTTTTTTAATGTTAATATTTGAGCTATATTACTAGGAGTCTTACCATCTAAGGCTAAATCATATATTAATTCAACTATATCTCTAACTTCTTCATCAACAATTAATTTATGACTATCATTAGGATCTTTTTTATAGCCATATAACGGAAATGAGCCAATATAATCACCTCTATTTTGTTTGGCTCTTAGGGAAGATTTAACTTTTTTTGAAACATCTCTTAAATATAGATCATTAACACTAAGTCTAATTCCTAGCATAGCATCTCCAATATTAGAGTCATAACTATCATTAATAGCGATATATCTTACATTTTTTTCTAAAAAGTATTCTTCTATGTATTTACCAGTTTTATACATTTCACGTCCTAATCTTGATAAATCTTTAGTAATTATACAATTAATTTTTCCACTTTCAATATCATCAATCATCATTTTAAAAGCAGGACGTTCAAAATTACCACCAGAATATCCATCGTCAGAATAGTGTTTATAAATCGTTAAATTATTAAATTTAGCAAATGACTCTATTATTATTTTTTGACTCTGAATAGATGAACTTTCTTCATTTTTATTATCAGCATCTGATAATCTTTCATAACCTCCACAAATATATTCCATTAATAAAATCCTCCACCTTATAAATATCATTTTATGTTTAAACTTTTTAAATAATGTAAATAGCTATCTTTTAATATTTCTTCAAGCTTTAGACCATCTTTTTTATAAATAAATTCTATATTAGGTTTTCTTCTTTTACCATTTTTATCTATTCGTTTCATAAAGATAACACCTCTATAAAATTTATTCTAAAAAAAAGAAATAATGAATATAAATTTTACTTATAAAGATAAAATATTATTAATATCCATTTTTTGGTATAACACTCTAACTATAATAATTAGTTTTTCTTCTTTCTTGATAGGCTAAATCATAAGATAGTTTTTAACTTTATAAAATCTATATTCAAATTTTAAATTTTTTTTAGATTTATATACTGTATTTCCATATGGAAAGTTAATTATATTATCAATGCTTTTTATGAATAAATTTGTCTGTCTTCTTGCTGCCTGTGGATTTGATAAATTATAGGAAATATAATGAATAATACTTTCAATATCTTTTATGGCTATTGGCAAAACTTCTAGTCTATACATTTATTCCTTATTATATATTTTCATATTGATTAATTATATTATTCATTTTTTCTAAAAGTTCTTCTTTAGAATATCTTTTATTTGTAGTTAACATTTGAACTTCAGCTTCTTTTAATTTATTATCAATATAATCATCATAATTTGTCTTTACTTCAAATGGTAATTTTTGATCTCTTAAAACTGCTTTAATAAACATATTAACCGCAGTAGATACATTCATACCAACATTACTACAAAATTGTTCAAAATTCTTCTTATCATTAGCATCCACTCTAACGTTTAAAGTTAATGTCTCCATAATATCCCTCATTTCTAATATAATTGTATGGCTAACTTATCATTATGTCAATACAGTGTATTAATAATTTTATACATTCTAATTATATTATGTAGAATAATACCTAACTTATGTGAAGAAGTATTACTATCCATATATTTCAGTAATGCAATACTTCCTAATATATTATTTATAAATTATTTAAATAATTACTGACAATTTATCTAATATAAAATTAAAAAGTATTATTATTAAAAGATTTTACATAATAATTTTTCAGTTATTTAGCAGAATTTACCCTGTTACTGGTATCATTCCAATTACTACCATTAAATTCATAATAGTTTGAAAAGCTAGTTGAAAAGTCATTCCAAAAGCTAAGTATTTAGCAAAACTATCTTGTGAATTTAATGAAATTTTTAAGCCTCTATAAACAACTATAGAAAATAATGTTACTACGATAACTACACCCATAATTCCAAATTCTTCTGATATAATAGAAAAAATAAAATCAGTTTGAGGTTCAGGAAGATAGAAATGTTTTTGAATTGAATTTAAAAATCCATTTCCTAATAGCCCACCTGGTCCTATAGCATACAAACTTTGGATAATTTGAAATCCAGTTCCTAAGGGATCTTTCCAGGGATTTATAAAAGAAGTAATACGATCCATTCTATATGGTGCGATTAAAATTAAAATAATAATTCCTATAATACCTAAAATGCCACCACCTATAAAAAATTTCATATTGACACCTGATATAAATAAAAGTGCAATTATTGACATAACTAAAATAACTCCTGTACCTAAGTCAGGTTGTAACATAATTAATCCAAAGAAAGTAAATAAAATTCCTAAGATTGGAAAAACTCCTTCTTTATAACTTTTTAAAAATTTTGTACTATTAGATAAATATTTACTAGTAAAAATAATCATAGCTAACTTAGCTGCTTCACTAGGTTGTATTCCAAAAGAACCTATTCCAAACCAACTACGACTACCATTTCTAATACTTCCAATACCTGGGATAATAACTAAAATTAAAAGTATAAAGCATACAAGTAAAATTTTATTAGCATTTTTCCAATATACTTGATAGTCTATTTTAGAAATACCTAACATTAAAAATATACCTATTATAACAAAAACAAATTGTCTTTTAACATAGTAAAAACTATCATTAAATTTATAATTTGCCCAAATAGATGATGCTGAATAAATCATTACTACACCAAAACAAATTAATAAAATAACCGCTATAAAAAGAATTATGTCAAATTTCTTCTTCATAGGACCACCCTACATTATTTTATTAATCAAAGTTTAGAAAAAGAACTTTCTAGTGATTTCGTCTATACACAAATTTTAAATTAGTCATAAAATAATTTAGATATTTGGAGGTTTTTATGTTTAATTATTTTACAAATTTAAGCTATCCCATTCAGGCATTATTAGCGACAATTTTTACTTGGGCTATTACGGCATTAGGCGCTATGATTGTTTTCTTCTTTAAAAAAGTAAATAAAACTTTCATGGATGCTATGCTAGGTTTTGCTGCTGGGGTAATGATTTCAGCATCATTTTTCTCACTTTTATCACCTGCTATTACTATGGCTGAGACTCTACACTTAACACCTTGGAAAGTAACAGTGATTGGCTTTTTATTAGGAGGAGTATTATTATTTACAGGTGATCAAGTATTTTCACATTTAGAAAAACGAAAAAGTTTCGCAAAAGGGTCTAGTTTTAAACGTTGTTTAATGTTAATTACATCAATAACTTTACACAATATTCCAGAAGGTTTAGCAGTTGGTGTTGCTTTTGGCTCTTTGTATTATGGTATTGATGGTGCTACACTATCTTCTGCGTATATGTTAGCATTAGGAATTGGCTTACAAAATTTTCCAGAAGGAATGGCAGTTAGTCTTCCTCTAAGAAGAGAAGGTCTATCTAGAAAAAAAGCATTCTTTTTTGGGCAGTTAAGTGCAATAGTAGAACCTATTTCAGGAGTAATCGGAGCAATATTAGTTATTAAAGTAAGATGCTTATTACCATATTTATTAGCTTTTGCCGCTGGTGCTATGATATATGTAGTAGTTGAAGAATTAATCCCAGAAAGTCAAACTAATCAAAAGAAAGATTTTATGGCATTTTTTACTTTAATTGGATTTGCTATTATGATGATTATGGATATAGCTTTAGGATAATTTTTTCAAAAAGAAAAAACTTGGAAATTTCCAAGTCAATTAATGTCTACTAAATATTCCAAAGATTTTATTAGCCTCTTCTTTTTTTGAAGCAGTATTATCAATTAGTCCTAGACGGAATAGCAATTCTTGAAGTGGTGAATTTTTCTTTCTCTCATCAAGAGGAGGTATATTATAAAACATTTTACAATTTGCCTCATATTCCAATTCACTAACATCTTTATTACTTAATAGACTTTTATTAAGTAATATTTTTTGATCTTTTAATTTTTCAAAAATACCTCTATTTTTACGAATTAATTTATTTAACATAATAGTGCTAGGTTCTAACAAATATATAATTTCATCACATAATGAAGTCATTTTACTGTCATTTAAATCAATTAGTATCACTAAAGGATTTTGCAATGTAGCTATCTTTTTGGTAAGTTCTATTTCATTAACTGAAAACATATTTTTATCATTAAAATAAGCAAAATCTCTTTTATTTACTTCTATTGCATAAACTACATTACCATAAATAGCTGTTAATTCTTTTTTCAACATATAAGTAAGTGTAGTTGCTCCTGCATGTTCAGTGATATTTTTAATACCAATAATTTTATTTTTCTTACCAACTCTATTAGTAGCTGCAATCGACTCATCATTTAATTGTTGAATTTGAGCTACATCTTTATAAGTATTGGGTTTATTAATTAACTGCTTAATGGCATTTATGTTATTAGTAAAATTATATATTCCCATAGATATAATGTTAGATAAATAACTAGGAGAAGCACAAACTTCGTCAGTTAACACTAATATCAATTTGCTTTCTCCTAATTCCATAGCTAATTTTCGTATATTAGAAATATCCTTATAATTTTTAATTGCAGTAATATCCAATATCATTCTATCAAAAAAGAAGTCCTTGAACATAGCAACTAATTCATCTGAATCAAACTCACCAACTATATTCTTTATTACTTCTATATCAAGATTAGATAATGAATCTTTTTTCTCGTTAGCTACAATAACGTTCAAGCTAATCACCTCTTTTTAATGTTGCGTTATAGTTTTTGTAGTTCCGTTAACTTGGAAAATATGCATCTTTGGTAGAAAATGCTCGAGAATAGGTATATTTATATTAACAGCAGTTATTACCGTATAATAGCTTTTACTTAATTCATCACCACTACTTACATTTGTCTTTTTGATGCACATTCCCAATTCTCTATAGCAATCATAACCTGGTTCATTTAAAGTAGTATCCAAACTATAGCCAATTTTTTTTCTATAATCATTTACCGCTTCATAAACTTCACTACCAGCAGTGGTACTACTAGACCAACCTTCATATTGCTCAATTGCATTTATAATTTTATTTTTATAACGAAATGCTTTATTATATTGAGCAGCAAAAGCCAAATATCCATTGACAATGACAATAAAGACTACAACAAATGTAATATTGACAATACCACCAAAAGCATCTCTCATTTATAATACCTCCAATATTTTACTATTACTATGGTGTTACTTGACTACCTTTACCTGTTTCAATATTATTCCATTGAGTATTAATTGAATTTTGTATTTTTGGCCACATTATAACTGTAAAAAAGCCAATAACCAATGAAATTGCTACTAAAGTAATAACAGTCAAATTCAATTCTCCTGAAGCTGCTTTCATTACATCACACATCCTTTCATATTATATATTTATTATACCACTTTATAACAAAAATACAATAAATTATTACATTTTTTATATTATTATTTTAAATGTGAAATGAAAAAGTAAATTCCAGTTTCAGAAAGTGAAAACGAAATGTAAGAGAAACGTCCAAAATAAGGGCGTTT
>CANQKU010000009.1 GCA_947624535.1 uncultured Bacilli bacterium | reverse complement strand
TAATAGCATCACTTTATCAAGTGATGGAGAAGTATATTATACTATTACTAAACTTCCTGGAAAAAGATATTCGGCAACTTTTCATAGAAACGGTGCTAAAACACTTGATAATAAAGAAGAAGATGTGATAAATAGCTGTAATATACCAGATGTTTATAATGGTAATAGTCAGCCTGAAACTTGTGAGGTTGATATTCCAGTAATTACAGCTTCTGAACAAACACCAGATGTGTTAGGATTTGCTCCTACAAATAGTGAAACTGATGATGATACAATGGTTAATCAAAGTAATAGTGAAGGTCAAAAACTTTCGATTGATGGTGATAAAGAATACTATGCTATTACAAAAAAGGATGCTGTTACTCATACTGTAACTTATACACAACAAGGTCATGGAGTTACTTCGATTGAAAAACCAAGTGATCAGTGTATAATTCCTGCTGTATATAACGGTAATACACAAGATTCAAGTTGTACAGTTGTTGCTCCAACTATTAATGTAGCTGAGGGTTATGCGGGTATTGGTTGGAGTAAAAATTCAGAAGAAGAAAATGAGAATCAGGTCATAAAACCTAAAAGTAATATCACATTAGATACTATTAGTTCAACATATTATTCAATTATTAGAAAAAATGAAATAACCTATACTGCTAAATTTTATAAAAATGGTGCAGATAGTCAACAAGTGGAATCAGTAACTAAAACTGAAGATTTTGTATCAGTAAGTTGTACTATCCCAGCTGTTTATAATTTAAAAGAACAAGCAACAGAATGTAGTATAACGACACCTACTATAGTACCAGGTACTATTACTCCTCAAGTTGTAGGTTATGGAGATAGTAAAACATCAGTAACTAAAGTTGTTGATCATAATGCGCAGATAAAACTAAATAGAGATATAGATTATTATGCTGTTACTATGCAACCAAAAGTTACAAAGAGTGTTACTTTTCATTTGAATAATGCTAGTAAACTAGACAATGAAGCTAAGGATATTACAAAAACTTGTGATATTCAAGCAATTTATAATAATAATAATGGTGTAAAACAAGCCGAGAGTTGCAAAATTACTTCACCAAGTATTACGGGAACTGATATTACTCCAGAGGTTACAGGCTTTTCAACAGCGGCTGAGAAGCATGATAGTGATTGGAATGTTTCTACAGAAAAAGATATTAGTGATAATAATTCTAATTATTATGCTCAAACATATATGGGTAAGACTTCTGTAACTGCTAATTTTATGATTGCCGATATTAGTAAAGTTTCATCTATTACTAGTGGTGGTACTACTGTAAACGATATTAATGGTAAGATATCTCTAACTTGTAATATAGATGCTATTTTTAATAATAATGGTGGTACACCTCAACCTACAAGTTGTAGTGTAACAACACCAAAAATTACAGTAGCATCAGGGTATAAAAATGGCTTCTTTGCTACTGATAAGTCGGCTTCATCAGGAACAGCTGGAGAAACTTCTCTAACTGTTAGTGGTACGCCAATATACTATGCTAGTGCATCTAAGAATTCGTTTACATTAACATATAAATACGAAAAATCTACAGGAGTTTGGGAAACATTTGAAACTGAAACTTATGAATATCAAGCTAGTGTTGATTTAACTAAACAACCTACTAGGACAGGATATAACTGGAAAGGATGGGCACAAACTCAAGGTGATAAGACTCCTTTGAAAGATTTAAAAATGCCTGCTAATAATATTGATTTATATGCTATATTTGTAGATGATATTGTTCCTGTTTGTAGTTGGTCTTCTCCAAATACAATGAATACAGGAACTACTCAAGATCTTACTTTAACTTGTACAGATCAAGGAAGTGGATTACCTAGTAATAAAACTTTAACAGTTAATGATTTTACTGTTAATAATAACAATGGGTCAGTTGATAGTGTAACAGGTCCAACAGCAGTTGATAATGGCTATAAATATACAGTAAAGGTAAAAGGTTTATCATCTGGTTCTGCTGACCAAAGTTCTGGAACCTTTACAGTTTCTTTGAAAAAAGATGTAATTGTTGATAATGATAATAATAAAAATGCTGGATTAACATCAAATAATATAACAGTTAATGGGTTAACCTTTAGTGTCAATTACAATAAAAATGGTACTGGTGTAAGTTCTGTTAACGCAAGCACAGGTAGTTGTACAACAAAGGGTACTAATACAACTTGTACTGTTACACCTCCAGATATTAATGTATTAGATGGTTATACTGCCTTAGGTTGGAGTCAAAATGCTTCTGCTACATCTGTTGATGAAACTGGAGTAACTGGATATATATCAAAAGGTTCTACTATAACTTTATCAAGTACTAATAATAATAAAACATATTATTCTATTAGTTCTAAGAACAAGGTTACTTTGACAGCTAATTGGGCTGCTAATGGAGCCACATTAAATAATTCAAATGCATCTACATGTGAGTTAGCTGCTGTATATAATTCTACACCTCAAGCAACAACTTGTACTATTACAGCACCAACTATTACTAGAGATAAATTTAACATAGTAGGATTCAATACGGATAAAGATGCAGATACGGCAATCTTTAATAGTGGTGCTCAGGTAACTTTAACTAATGCTTCGGCAAATAGTGCTCAAACAACTGGTCAAACTTGGAATGCTATTACTAATAGGCAAGTTAGTATAACATGGCATGTTGAATCTGGAGTGTCAACTAGCTCTAATTCATCATCTTGTACTATTAAAAATAGTGCTGTTAACTGTACAATTACTGTAACCGCTCCAACAATAACTGCAACTAATAGAGTTGTTGAAGGTTGGTATAGTGGAAATGATTTAGTAGCTACTTCTGGACAAACTAACTTTACTAAAACTATTAATGATAACGTAACTTATAATGCTAAAGTTAGATTATATGCTGCGTCTGAGATTACTTATAGTGGAAGTAACAGTGGATCTAAGTGTACAGAAGCACAATGTGCAATAGATGAAATTAAGGGAATTTTGGATTCTTAAAATAATATAAAATTACAAAGAGAACTATCTAAAACTAAGTTCTCTTTTTATTCAAAATGGATAACATTTATTTTGAATGAATATTATATATTTTTATAAATTAAATTTTGTTTGCTTAGATAGGTTTTTTGTGTCTATTTGTCAAATAATTTTTTAAAAAAATATTGACAGGGGGGGGTACTTATTGTATAAAAAGAATATGAAAGGAGGATTTTGTGATAATCACAAAATAGAGAGTATTATGAAGAAGTTTTTATATTTTGCAGTAGTATTTGCTATAGCAATGGTAATTATGCCAACTGTTCATGCAGAAGGAGCGTTGTATGGAACTGTAGAAAAAGGTATGGGAGATGATACTAATTTTAAGCAATCTGCAACTGCTAATAATGAAACTATTACAGTTACATATGAAAAAGCAGATTTAAAATGGTATCCTGCTGCTCCTGAAATTGGTAGAAAAGTTGATGGATGGTGGGTAGGAATTAATATTATCGCACCATCAGGAGTTAGCGAAGAAGCTAAAATGAAGAGAGCTGATAGAGAATCAGCTACAGGTACAGTAGAGAAATATTTTTCAAAAAATAAAGGTGGAGTAGAGGATAGTGATCCATCAAGTGACCACCGTTATTTTGGAGCATGGATTTATGCTGATAAAGAATTATTAAATACTGAGGTAAATCCACTTACAATCGGAACTTATGAGCTTGATTGGAATGGAGATGGAGATTATGAACAAAAAATAATTATTCAAGTAAATCCAAAGAATGTTAATTTTACTAAAGCAGAAGGTGTAGTTGCTTTTACTATTAAAGGAGCTAACGGTAGTAGAGTATTTAGTATTAAAGGTGCTGATAAAAAGTTAAGTGATTTAAATGAAGATGAACAAAAATTAATCGCTGCTTTAATTAAACCTAAAGATGGACAAAAGTTTGTTGGTTATAAAACAGCAGACGGAAAACTTTTTGATGTAGAAAATGATACTTTAGAAGATGATATGGTACTTACTGCAGTTTATGAAGATATACCTGTAGAAGTTACTAATAAAAGTGATACTAAAAATCCAGATACAGCAGATATTAATCTATTAAGCCTATTAGCATTAATCATAGCTAGTGGATTAGGACTTACTTACTCAGTAAAAAAAGTAAGACAAAATTAATACATTAAATTAATAAAGATTATCAACTATTGTTGGTAATTTTTTTGTGTCTATTTGTCAAATAATTTTTCAAAAAATATTGACAGGGGGGGGGTAGGTTGTTATATAATTGTAAACAAGAAAGGAGAAATATTGCAAAAAGCAATATAAAAGGTGAGAAAGATGAAAAAGAAATTATTATTAATAGTAACGATGTTCGTTATGAGTATAGTTGCTATGCCAAATGTTTTTGCAGATGATATTCAAGAAGTCAGTAGTTACAATGATTTAGTTGCTGCTTTAGCAAAGGACGGTACTATTAAATTAACTGCTGATATAGAAGTAACAGGTCCACTTGAAGTTCATAATAAAGTAACTATTATTGGAGATGGAAAGAAAATTTCTATTAAAGAGAGTGAATTTAATCCAGTTGGAAATAATTCTACTATAATTACAGTAGGTGCTGGAGGAGATTTAATAGTAGAAAATGTAAATATTTCAGGTTCAAATAAATATGGACTACAAGCTTATAAAGGTGGTAAACTTACTGTAAATAATGTATCGATTACAAATTGTAAGTATGGTGCTATTTTAGTAAATGGTGGTGAATTAATTGTACAAAATTTGAATTTATCTGATAATTCTTATGGTATTGAAATTGGACAAGGTACTGGTGTTACAGAAGAACCAAAAGTTATCCTAGATGGAACTATTAGTGGTAATCAAAAGGATTATATTTACGTTGCTGAGAACGATGAATTAAAAAATTTTACAGTAGAAACTACAGAAAATTCTGAAGATAAAATTGAAATTAAGGATGGCAAAATAGTAATAATAGATAGTGAAGGAAATATTAAAGTAACATCTAATAATATAAAAGAAAATGTGGTAGTTACTGGTAAAGAATATCAAGCACCTCAAAAGACAGTTGCAGAAGAAAAACCTTCTGAAAAACGAGAATCAAATCCAGATACAGCAGACATTAATCTATTAAGCCTATTAGCATTAATCTTAGCTAGTGGATTAGGACTTACTTACTCAGCTAAAAAAGTAAGACAAAATTAATAAAATAAAAATTATCAACAATGGTTGGTAATTTTTATTTGGAATAGAGATTGATAATTTATAAAAAATATCATATAATAATAACAAATCAATAATTAGAGATCATAATAAGAAAACTTATTATATAGAGATGTTATGTTTGGTGGAAATAACAAATAAGACTTATTTATTCTACTCTATAGATGAATATAAAATATTCCGGTAATAGCCGTTATCAAAAATAAGAAAAAAGAAGGATGGCACCGTGCTTTTAGCACTCCTTTATTGCTGTTCTTTTTCTTTTTAGGAGGGGATAGTTTGTTTGATGCTCATTATGACTTATTGACAATTCTTTACTGTTGTTATATGAAAAATGATTTTTCCTATATAAAGAAAATAAAAGATGATTTCAGTCAAATAAGAGGAGTCATTGCTAATCTTTATTTTATGAGTGTAAAAAAGATGAAGGAAGAATTAAAAATAGAAGATATTGATGTGTTTGAAATGTTTAAAATTAGTACAAATTTATATAGAGAACACTTTAGTGAAAAAGTTGGTATTTTTAGTATAGAGGGTTGTGGATTTATTAAAGATACTAATGAGTTAGAAAATTTATATCATTTAGGGCTTAGAAGTATATTATTAGTTTGGAATGATGAAAATAAGTATGGCTCTGGATTTAGAAGTAATAAGGGATTAACAAATTTAGGAGTAGAATTTATTAAAAAAGCAGTAGAGTTAGGTATTTGTATTGACTTATCTCATATGAATGAGCCTACTTTTTGGGATTGTATAAATCTATTAGAAAAGTTAAAACAAGAAGGATATCATCCTAAAGTTATGGCAAGTCACTCTAATAGTTATACTTTATGTCCACATCCTAGAAATTTAAAAGATAGTCAAATTGATGCTATAAAAAGCTTAGGTGGAATTATTGGAGTAGTTTCATATGAACAATTTATTAATGAAAATAAAACAAACTTAGAACAAGATTATTGTAAACATATAAAATACATGGTAGATCGTGTAGGTATTGACTCAGTTGTTTTAGCAACAGATAATATGGACTTTGCAACAGATTTATTTCAAATTGAGGAAGATAAAAGTATAATTAAACATAAAACTGCTAAAAATGAGTTGACTATGCTTTTAAATAATTATTATAATAATGAGGAGATAGACAAATTACTATTTAAAAATATAGAAAATTATTTTAATCTAGATAGTAAGATGACTTAATAGTTGATAATCAATATAATATTACAAAGTATAAATTAATATAGGAAGTAATTTAATAGAAAGAAGGAAAAATAATGTTAGATATAAAATTTGTAAGAGAAAATAAAGAATTAGTTAAGGAAAATATTAAGAAAAAATTTCAAGATAAGAAGTTGCCTTTAGTAGATTTAGTTGTTGAGTTGGATGAAAAAGTAAGAAAACTAAAATTAGAGGGTGATGAATTAAGGAAAAACAGAAATTCTATTAGTAGTGAAATAGGATTGTTAATGCGTGAGAAAAAGATAGATGAGGCTAATAAGAAAAAAGAAGAAGTAACTAAAATTAATGAAAAGTTAGCTTCAATTGAACAAGAAGAAGCAGAGTTAAATAAAGAGTTAAGGTCAAATATGTTAGTTATTCCTAATATTATTGATCCTTCTGTGCCTATTGGTGAAGATGATAGTTGTAATGTTGAAAATGAAAAGTTTGGTGAGGCAGTTGTTCCAGATTATGAAATACCTTATCATGCTGATATTATAGAAAGTTTGTCTGGATTAGATAAGGAAGCAGCAGGTAGAACTAGTGGAAATGGATTTTATTATTTAATGGGTGATATTGCTAGACTACACTCAGCAATGATTTCTTATGCACGTGATTTTATGATTGACAGAGGTTTTACATATTGTGTTCCTCCATTTATGATACATAGTGACGTGGTAGATGGTGTTATGTCATTTGAAGAGATGGATGATATGATGTATAAGATTGAAAATGAGGACTTGTATTTGATTGGAACAAGTGAACATTCAATGATTGGAAAGTTCAAAGGACAACTTATTAAAGAGGATGCTTTACCAATTACTTTAACTTCTTATTCTCCATGTTTTAGAAAAGAAGTAGGAGCTCATGGTATTGAAGAAAGAGGATTATATCGTGTGCATCAATTTGAAAAACAAGAGATGATTGTACTATGTAAGCAAGAAGATGCCATGGATTGGTATAATAAATTATGGAAATATACAGTTGATTTCTTTAGAAGTTTAGATGTCCCAGTTAGAACTTTAGAGTGTTGTAGTGGAGATTTAGCTGATTTAAAAGTAAAGTCATGTGATGTTGAAGCTTGGAGCCCAAGACAACAAAAATATTTTGAAGTAGGATCTTGTTCAACTTTAGGAGATGCACAAGCAAGAAGATTAGGAATTAGAGTTAGAGGTGAAAAAGAAAATTATTTGGTATCAACATTAAATAATACCGTAGTAGCATCACCAAGGGGCTTAATAGCAGTTATAGAAAACAATTATCAAGAAGATGGAAGTATAAAAATTCCAAAAGTACTACAACCTTACATGGGTGGAAAAGAAAAAATAGAAAAAGAAAAATAAAAGAAGTAAATAGTTTTTTTTAAAATGGAAGAATAGACTTCTTTTTTAATTTAATAAAAATTTTAAAATAAAAAAAGTTTTTCCAATCCAACAAAAAAACTTTAAAAAATATTATATAATACTAATTAAGAGGTGAAACACTATGTTAAAAAGAAGTTATTATCTAAATAAAATTAGAGATTTTTACCATGTAAATTCATTAATCAAAATTTTGTGTTGATTACGAAGAAGTGGTAAATCTGTAATATTACAACAAATAATAGAAGAGATTAAAGAAAGTAATGTTAAAGAAGATCATATAATATATATTAATTTTGAGTCTCTTGATTATGCTGATATAACAAATGAAATTGAATTAAATAATTACATTAAAAGTTTAGTAAAAGATAAAAATACTTACTATGTATTTTTAGATGAAATCCAAAAAGTAAAAGATTTTGAAAAAGCTATTAATTCTTTAAGAATTACAGATCAATTTAGCATATTTATTACTGGTTCAAATAGTAAGATGACTTTTTTAGAATTATCTACTGATTTATCTGGTAGATATGTAAGTTTTAGAATTAATCCATTATCATTTAAAGAAGTTGTCGAAATAACAAAGACCAAAAAAGAAAACTATTTTGATTTATTGCTAGATATTTTTGAATGTGGAACTTTACCACAAAGATTTATTTTTGAAAATGATGATTCGAAAGAAAATTATATTAGAGATGTTTATGACTCTATACTTTTAAAAGATGTTGTAGAAAGACTTGGAATATCAGATGTTACTTCATTTAATAAAATACTTCAATATGTTTTAGAAACTGAAACAAGAGAATTTTCGGTGACAAATGTGCTAGAATATTTAGCTAGAAGTAGAAATAAAGTTGCAACAGATACATTATATAAATATTTAGATGCGCTTTGTTCAACATTTATTATTAATAGAGTTTATAGATATGACGTAAATGGAAAAGCTGTTTTGAAATCTTTAAATAAATTTTATGCTACAGACTTGGGTGTTAAAAAAATTAAAACAAATAATAAAGAGGTTAATTACTCACGAGCTTTTGAAAATTTAATATATAATGAGTTAATAAAGAAGGGGGTATGAGGTTTATATAGGAAAAACTAAAGATGGTGAAATAAACTTTATAGCTTCTAAAAATAAAAATATTAAATATATTCAAGCTTGCTATGATTTATCAAACGAAGCAACTAGAATTAGAGAATTTAATGCTTTTAATAACATAAATGATAATTACCCTAAATATGTAATTTCAACTAATAAAGAAGATTATTCTCAAGATGGAATTAAGTATATTAATATATTTGATTTTTTAATGGATGATCAATTTTAGTAGTTATTGATATGTTGATACCATAAGAAATACCGTAGTAGCAGCATCAAGACTATAGAATAAATTGACTTTTTTTAAGTAATATGGTATAATTCTAATGTTTTTGGAGGGTTATCATGGTTGTTAATATTGGTCGAGGAGATATTAGATATATTGAAGATAATTTTGAATTTTTAGGCGATGGCTGTGAAGCCAATGTATATAGAAAAGATTTAGATACGGTAATTAAAATATATAAAGATAATAATTTTATGAGAAAATTAGATGAAGAGTCAATTAAAGAGTTAAAAGAGATAAATACACATAGAATATTAATGCCAATGGAAGAGTTATACGATGAATTTGGAAAGTTAATTGGTTATTTAAGAAAATTTAAACAAAATTATAATTATACATTAAAAAATGCTTCAGGTTATCAATTGTTAGAAGAATTTGATTTATTGAAAGAAGATGCTTTTAATTTAGCTTCTTCTAATTATACTATTAGTGATTTACATAGAGATAATATTATTTATGACGGTAATTTATATTTAATTGATCCAGGTAGTTATGAAAAAATTATTGATGAAGAATTTAATACTAAAATTTATAATATAGAGTCGTTAAATAGACTTATTATTGATGATATTATTGGCTATGACTTAGAACAGTTCACATCTAAAACTAAGGCTAGATTAATTACTGATGACTTACATAGAAGCAGTGAATATATTGGTGATGTGATTAAAGAAGAATTAGGAAATTCTAAAACTTTACGTAAATATACTAGAAATCTTGCTAAAAGATATTAATATAAAACAGTATGGCTTTTTCCATACTGTTTTAACTTATCTAGCTTTAGGTGTTGAAGAAAATGTTCCTCTTTCATCTTCTTTACGAGTTTCTTTACCAGGTGGATTATATCTACCTTCACTATCATATTTTGAAGATACACCTTTTGTTCCAAAGTAAGAATTATTTCTAAAATTATTATCTTCGCTAGTTTTTCCGTGTAAAACTTTACCTGAATTTAAACTATCAACAGTAAAACTTTCAATAGAGTTAAATGAACTTTTAGTCATTCCTATATTAAATCCACATTCAAATTCTAATCTAGCATCTTCTCCATATTTTTCTTCAACCTCTTGAGCTAACTTAGCTCCATTTGAATAAATATCACCAGCTATTCTCATTCCATAACTATAAAAATCATAATTTTGTTGATCATCCATAAAAAATCCTCCTAAATATACTTTAATTATAGCATACAATATTAGTTTTAACAATTAACTTATAGTATGCCAATAAGTAAATTATAATATAAATTTAAACTATATTAAATTTATGCACTATATATTTATTATTGTGGTATAATAGTAGAAATATATTTTGGAAGAAGTGGGTTTAAAAATATGAAGATGGCAGTTAGAAGAGGTAGTATTGTTGCCTTAGGTATTATTTTACAAATATGTTTGTCATTATCTGTTTATTTATTTTTAGGTAAGTATATTAAAATTATTGGTATTTTTTACAGTGTATTGAGTATTTTAATTGTTTTATGGATGATTAAAGAAAGTAAAAGACTAAGTGCAACTATACCTTGGATTATTATAATTATGATTTTTCCACTAGTTGGGTCTTTATTATTTATTATTATTGGTAGAAATATTCATAGAAGTAAACGACTAAAAAGTATTAATAAAGAAATTGAAGATAGTTGGAAGTATTTAAAACAAGATAGTAAAGTAAAAAAAGAGATAGAAAAATATGGGTATACTGATTTAAAATATATTAGTGATTTTGCTAAGTTTCCTGTTACCAAAAATAATAAAGTAGATTATTATTCAATTGGTGATGATGCTTTTCCTGTAATGTTAGAGGAACTAAAGAAAGCTAAAAAGTTTATTTTTATAGAATATTTTATTATCAATCAAGGAATTATGTGGAATAGTATTTTAGAGATTTTAAAAGATAAGGCTCAAAATGGGGTGGATGTAAGAGTTATTTATGATGATATGGGTTCTCTTGCAATGCTACCTAGTAATTATCCAAAACACTTGGAAAGTTTTGGTATAAAATGTATTGCTTTTAATGAGTTAAAGCCATTCGCAGGGGTTATTATGAATAATCGTGATCATAGAAAAATGACAATAATTGATGGTCATACTGCTTTTTCTGGAGGTATCAATATATCTGATGAGTATATCAATTTAGTTCATCCTCATGGTCATTGGAAAGATAATGTTATTAGAATTAAGGGTGAAGCTGTTTGGAATTTTACAGTAATGTTTTTAAGTATTTGGAACTCTTATAGAAAAGATGACCTAGATTATAAAAAATTCAAGTATCAATTTAAAACACTCTCAAAAGAAAAAGGATATGTAGCTCCATATGGAGAAAGTCCTCTAGATGATGAGGTTGTTGGAGAAGACGTCTATTTAAATATGATTAATGAAGCTAAAAAATATGTCTATATCTATACTCCTTATTTAATTATTGATACCGATATGATTAATGCCTTAACTCGTAGTGCCAAAAAAGGAGTAGATGTTAGGTTAGTAGTTCCAGGCATACCTGATAAAAAAGTTGTTTATTCTCTAACTAAGTCATATTTTGAAACCTTAATAAAAGGTGGCGTAAAAATATATCAATACACTGAGGGTTTTGTTCATAGTAAAGTATTTATAAGTGATAATGTAGTAGCAACAGTAGGTACTATTAACTTAGATTATCGTAGTTTATATCTACATTTTGAATGTGGAGTCTTAATGAGAGAAGTAAAAGCTATTAAAGATATCTATAAAGATATAACCCAAGCTATGGAAAAATCTCACCAAGTAACAAAAGAAGAAGTCCATAGTAAGTTTTTTAAAAATCTATGGCAAGCTATATTACGTTTATTTGCACCACTAATGTAGGAAAAAATTAAATAAGGAGGTGTTAAAATGATATTTGAAAATAAGATGCAATACAATGATTTTTTATTAAAATTACTACAACCCATGATTGAAAGTTTACGAAAAGATTATCACTTTGCAGACTTTTCAACAACTGAATTTATGGAATTAATAAATCAAGGCTTAATAGAAATAAGTTCAAATATAAAAGATATTAATGATATAGCCTATTTAAAAAAAGTATTTATTAATATTATTGATCAGAAAATTAAAAATATATTATATCAAGATGAAAATTCTTCTATATTTATTAATTATGCTAATCAATATCTTGACTTTTCAACTGATCAAAATACTAATTTAGAAAAGTTAAAGTCTATGATAAAGTATTTTAATGACTTGGATTATGTACCTAATTTTGATGAATTTGCCTATTTAATTAATCAATATAGTGAGATTGAATATTTATTGAAAGATATTTCTAATGGTATTATAGATAATAATGAGTTACTAAAAGAAGAGATTTTTTCTTCAATGTTAGAGGTTTATTCTATTTTATATAATAATTCAAATGAGGAAAATATAGAAGATGATACTTTAATTTCTCAAGATGATCAAATCTCCTTAAGTGCCGAGCAACAATTTTTTAGAGAGCTTAATAAATATCCACCATTATCAAATGAGAAAAATATTGAACTGTTGAAAAAAGCTAAATTAGGAGATACACAATCTAAGGATTTATTTATTAAACATAACTTAAGATTAGTGGTAGTAATTGCTAAAAAGTATCAAAATAGGCATTATGGTATGGATTTTTTAGATTTGATCCAAGAGGGGTATTTTGGTCTAACAAAAGCAATTGAGAGATTTGACTTAGATAAGGGCTATACTTTTTCAACTTATGCTACCTGGTGGATACGTCAAAGTATTACTCGTTCAATAGCAGATAAGGCTAGAACTATTAGAATACCAGTGCATGTAGTTGAAAAGATGAACCAGATAAATATGGCTGAGTCAAAGTTAATGAATGAGTTAAATCATACGCCAACACAACAGGAATTGATTAAAGAAGTAAAAATGTCTGAAGAGACGCTAAATTTAATTAGACAAGTAAACTCACCTGTATCTTTAGATATGCAGATTACTGATGATGCTACTGCTACAATAGGATCTATGATATCTGATAATAACTCACCATATGAAGATTATAGTGAATTATCACAAGATATAGATAAATTATTTCAAAAAGTTAAATTAACTGAACAAGAAAGCCAAGTAATTAAATTACATTTTGGTCTAATTGATGGTGTTGAATGGACATATAAACAAATTGGAGACATATATGGGGTTACTCGTCAAAGAATTTCTCAAGTTATAAAAAAAGCGTTGAGAAAAATAAAATTATCTCAAATTATAAAATACTATGCTGACTATATGGATAATCCAACTAAAGCAAGCATCAATGTAAAGTCATTAATAAAAGTAGAGGAAGAAACACCTGTTGAAAAAAATAATCCAATTATTAGTAATATAGAGCAAGTTAAAGATAAAACTTCAAAAGAAATAGACAAAAATATCATCTATCCGATGCCATTAACACCCCTAGAAATTCCACAAAAATCAACACCTAAAAAGTTAGTTAAAAACTGCTAACTTTCATAGAAATATATAAAAAAACATAAAATTAACTAAGAATGTGAATAATTTTTTCTAGATATTACCACTATCTAAATAGAAGCCAAAAAATTGACAAATTCATAGATTTGTGGTAAAATATTGAATTGTCACATGAATAGAGGTGTTAATATGGTATATAAAAAAGAAAATGTCATAAAAGCATGTGAAGATGATCCATCCCTGATTTTCGATTTAATTAAAAATTCTCAAATGGATTTAGTAGATTATGTTATTTCAAAGAAAAAAGTAGATATTAATACTACCGATGAAGCTGGTAATAATATTATGATAAGATTATTAAAAGCTAAAGAATTTGACTTAGTATTAAAATATATGAATAGAAGTGACTGGGATATCAATCACCAAAATATCGATGGAAATACTTTCGCCCATTACTTAGTATCAATCCATGATATGCAAGTTATTGATATTATGAAATCACTAAAAAGAAAAAGAAATTTTATTCCTAATATAAAGAATAAAAAAGGTGAAACCATCTTAGATAAATCAATCCATGAAAATTCAATCTATGCTACTTTGAAAGTACTAGAAGATAATCGTTTTAATATGATAGATATTATTTCTTTCAAAAAAATATATGATACTTATATAAAAAGTTCATATTATGGTAGATATTCAAAAGTAGATAATTTAACTATTATTATAGATAGTCTAGATAAAAAAGAGGGTCTACTACCTATTATGAAAGAATTAATTACTAATATTAAAAGAAATATGAAAATTATTAAAGATGAAATGCTAAAGAATAAATCTAAATATTTAGATAGTATGATTAATCAGGTGTTATTAGAGTCATCTATATAGTTAAAAGCCGAAATAATTATTTTTCGACTTTTTCTTTATTTTAACATGTTTATATTTATGATATAATGACTTTATCAGGAGGAAGTTATGAAATTAGAAGTAAAAAATTTAACTAAAACATATGGTAGTAAACTAATTTTAAACGAAGCATCATTTACATTTGAAGAAGGTAAAATATATGGATTAATTGGTAGAAATGGAGTAGGTAAAACAACTTTTTTTAATTGTTTAAATCGTGATATTGAATTTAATAGTGGTGTTTTTGAACTAACTAGTAAAAATTGTCATACTAATTTAGATATCCATGATATTGGCTATGTCTTATCAACTCCAGTTGTTCCTGAATTTTTAACAGGTAAAGAATTTTTACAATTTTTTTTAGAGATTAATCAAGATAAAATACCAAATCCAAAATCTATTGATGAATATTTTAAATTAGTTCAATTAGATAAAAATGATCAAAATAAACTCTTAAGAGATTATTCCCATGGTATGAAAGAAAAAATACAAATGTTAATTAGTTTTATAGCAGATACTAAAGTTTTACTTCTTGATGAGCCCTTAACTTCACTAGATATTGTTGCCCAAGATGAATTTAAAAAAATATTAAAAAACATGAAGAAAAATCACATTATTATTTTTTCTACTCATATATTAGAATTAGCTTTAGATTTATGTGATGAAATTGTTATATTAAATAATCAAAAATTAGAATTAATAGAAAAGGAAAATCTTAATCAAAAAACTTATAAAAATAAAATTATTCAAGCTCTAAAGGATACTAAAAATGTTTAATACCTTAAAATTATCTTTTCAAATAGATTTTTGTTACGCTATTAATTCTGTAATTTACCACTTAAAAAAAATACCTATATTAAAAAATTTATCTAATAAAAATTTATATGAAATGCCAAACGTTAAAAAAGTAATTTGTTTTTTGAGTGGTATTTATTCTTTATTTAAATTATTTTTATTTAGAGGAATTTATTTTTTAATTATTTATTTTTTAGCTAAGTTAATTAGTAGAGATATTAACTATACTTTTATTCATATTTATTTTGTATTTTCAGTTATTGGTATGATAATTAATACTTATATGATGTCTATTAGTAAAAAGAAGTATTTGTGTATAACTCTATTAAGAATGGATGCTAAAGATTTTATACTTAGTCAGTATTATTATCAGTCAGTTGTAAATTTTATCTTAAATAGTATGTATTTAATGATTATTTGTAGCTTTTTGCATATATCTTTTTGGATAGTGCCTCTTCTTAGTTTATTTAGTTTTTTTAGTAAGACAATAGGGGAAGCTATTAATATAAAGTATTATAAAAAAAATCATGTTCGCTTATTAACAGAGTCACTTTATTTTTTAGTTATTATCTTTGGATTAGTAATTAGTATATTACCATTTTTTAACTTATATTTTTATCCAAAACTAATTCTTATTGTTGCAATTATTTTTTCTTTTATAGCTAGCTATGAATTTTATTATTTAACTCATATGAATGACTATGATACTATTTATAAAGGACTAAATACCTATAAAACTATAATGGATTATGAAAATGAAGATATGTCTACAAGACAACTTATGGTAAATATTAGTGATAAAGATATTCAAATATCAGAAAAGAAATTAAAGAATAAAAAAGGCTATGACTTATTTAATACTATTTTTTTTGAACGACATAGAGCTATTCTTCTTAGAAGTGCTAAATTATTAGGAATTGTAAGTAGTATCTTAATTATTATTGGTATTGTTATACTATTTGAATTTCCTAATTATAATCAAACTATCTATAAATATTTAATTACTAACTTGCCATGGATTATTTTTATAATGTATTTTATTAATCGAGGTGCAATAATTACACAGGCTTTCTTTTTTAACTGCGATCATGCGATGCTATCATATAACTTTTATAAAGAACCTAAAGTAATAGTACAATTATTTAAAAAAAGATTAACTACTTTAATAAAAATTAATTTAATTCCAACTTTAGTAATTGATATAGGTCTAATACTTATTTTATGTATAGCTAGTAAAAAGATCTTATTAGATTATTTATTAATATTTATTTTTATTATTTCAATTAGTATATTTTTCTCAGTTCATTACCTAGTAATTTATTATTTATTGCAACCATATAGTAAAGATATGAAGATGAAAGATTTTAGGTATTCGATAGTTCAATTTTTAACATATTTTTGTTGTTATATATTAACTACAATAAAAGTAAATCCAACTTTATTATGTGTATTTGGTATTTTAATAACAGTTAGTTATATTATTATTTCTTTGAGATTAGTTTATAAGAGGGCTTATATTACTTTTAAAATAAAGTAGAAAATATTTAAATTTTTTACATATAATATAGTAGGATCTAATAAATTTATTAGGTTTTAGTAGTTATTTCTTCATTTTATACTTTTGTTTACATAGTAGTTGACAAGATTCTTGTAAATTGACTAGTAGTAATTATTATGATAGTATAATTATAGTTACGTTTAATTTGTATGTAAGTACAAAAATGAGGTGAATAATTGTTATGAAAAGAAAAGCTATGAGTGCTATATTATCACTTTTAGGAACAATTATGATTGTGATTGCTATAGTATTACAAAGCGAAGTTTCTAATAAACCTAAAGTAATGAAAAGTAATGAAGATAAGGTTAATGTTTTAAATATGTCATCTTCTAATCGTGTTACTGAAACAAAAGTTATAGAGCAAGAGGAGATTACACCACTTAATGTAAAAGTTGAGGAAGTTTCTATGGAAGAAGCTCCACAAGCTGAGTATATTCCTCCTCGTGTAGAAGTATATGA
>CANQKU010000008.1 GCA_947624535.1 uncultured Bacilli bacterium | reverse complement strand
TTTTTGGATTTTTATATCTTTTTCTCTTGCATTTAACTACTTTATTATCTAAATGGACATTTACTTTTCATTCAACCAAATCGTAATTTACTTCTTTTTTTGTTAAATTTTCTTTGAATTTACAAAATAATAAGTTATAATGATTATAAGAATAAGAATGATATATTTATTAGCCCAACATAATAGAATCAATTCCTATTCTAATAAAAAATGGAGGTAGAAAATGAAAAACAAAAAACTTTTCGGAATTGTAGGAGGAACAACATTATCATTAGTATTAGTAGCTATCCTAGGAATCTCTTATGCAACATATTCAGAGACATTAGAGATTACAGGTTCAGGTACTGTACATCCTGCTAAGTGGGATATTGGTTTTAGTGATCAACAAGTACAAATAACAAAAGAGTCAGCTACTTCAGGTTATGAAACTGATATAACAGAAGGAACTGCTAATGCAGATGGTACATCATTGAGTATTAGTAATGCTGCATTAAAAAGACCAGGGGATAGTATAACTTATACATTTGAAGTAGAAAATAAGGGTGACTTCGATGCAATATTACAAACTGCTAATATAACTCTTACTTGCAATGATAAACAAGAAGAATGTTCAAAGCTTATTAAAGTATCATTATTAGATAATACTGATTCTGTATTAGCAGAAAGTGATGCTTCTACAAAATATAATAATGGAGACACATCACATAAATTAATACATTCAAGTAGTACAAAAGAAACATTCAAATTAAAAATTGAATATAAAAAGGATACAAGCACTGAAGCTACTGGTTTAGCTACAGAAGATATTACTATAGATGAATTTGGTGCTACATTAACATATGAACAATCAGAAGCATAATACAAAATAACAAGAATAAAAAACAATCGATATTATTGTATACAATAATATCTTAGTAGAATTCTACTAAGGGGTGATCATGTGAAAAAGAGTAAAATGAAAATATTGATATTTACACTAATGACTCTTTTTGTTTTGTTATTAAATATCTTTATAACAAATATATTCAATGAGTATATAATGGGATTATTTGTTGGGATAATCCTTTCGTTGTTTGTATTTTTGATGGGATTTCCAAAAAATAAAAAAACGAATAATAAGAAGGTTATATGGTCAGTATTATTTTACTCTTTATCACTTTTAATATTAATATATAGTATTGGTTTATTGACTGGATATGCAAGAACTCCATATAGTTTAACACCTTTAAATATAATAAAAAATACTTTTCCAGTTTTATTAGTAATTATATTAGTAGAATTATTGAGGTTTAATATATGTCAAAAATCGGATAATGATTTTTATATTAATATAATCAGCATTTTAATATTTACAGCAATTGATATTTTATTAGTACTCAATGGGTATGATAAAAGTGATATGTCTGATTTAATGAGATTATGGTCTATAGTAATATTACCTAGTTTAATTAAAAATAGTATGTTAAATAAACTATCATATCGGTATGGTTATTATCCTTGTATGATATATCAATGTGTGATGAGTTTATATATTTATATTATTCCAATAACTCCAGATTTAGGATATTATTTATATTCAGTTACTTTAGTTTTAGAGCCGATTATTGTAGTAGGCATAATTGATTGCTTGTTTAGAGAAAGAGATAATACGATTTCATTTCCAAGTAAAAGAACATCTATCAAATTAAAGAAAATATATAATACGGCTATTATAGTATTTATGGTTATTGTTATTGGACTTTCTAGTGATTTATTACCATATTGGATATCGGTTGTAGGAACAGGTAGTATGCAACCTACGATTAATATAGGTGATATTATTATAGTAGATAAAATCATAGCAAAGCGGTTAGATAAATTAAAAGTTGGAGATATTTTGGTATTTAGAATAAAAGATAATATCTATACACATAGAATTATAGGAATAAGTGAAAAAAACGGAATGTATTCTATATCAACGAAAGGTGATAGAAAAGGGAATGCAGTAGATAATTGGATAGTAAATAACGATGATGTAGTTGGAGTAGTGAAGCAGAAAATACCTTATCTTGGTTATCCAACTGTTTGGTTAAGTAGAATAATAAAGGAGAGTAAAAATGAAACGTAAAATGAAACATGAAATAAAATATCGTAGTAAGGATAAAATGTATAATATAAAAAATAAAAAGAAAGAATTAAAACAATCATTTGTGGTATGTTTATTCATTATTTCATTAGTTTTGTTGGGTAGTGGTTTTTATATTAGTGTCCTATCTTTTCAAGATAATAAAAATGATGGTATTACCAGGTATAATGAGAAAGGAAAAGCTGATTATGTTGTGTATCTAAAAGAAAATTCTTTTTATGATACTAATTACTTAGACAGTGGAATGCAATACGTTGCTAGTTTAATTAATACCATAAATACAAATTTTAATTATGAGATTCATTCTGATAATAATTTAGATTATCAATATAAGTATAGAATTGTAGGGACATTACAAATTATGGATCCACAAGATTCTTCTAAAATATTATATTCTAAAGATTATGAATTGTTGCAACCAGTAATGCAAAATCTTAATTCTAATAATATGGTTATTAATGAAAATGTAAATATTGATTATGATAAATATAATAATTATGTTAATTCTTATAAGAAGGAATATGGTGTATCAGTAGATAGTAGACTTGTTGTTACAATGTATATTGAAGTAGATGGTCAACTTAATTCTACTGCTGAAAAACTTAATAAAAATAGTGAATTACAAATAACTATACCATTAAGTGAGCAAACAGTAGATATTAGTATTGATACAGCTAATATTGATACAAGTGATTCTTTACTAGCTTTTTCAAATTTTAATATAAGAGATATTGCTACATTAATTTTAGGAACAATGATTACAATTGTTGGAGTTGCTATGTTAATTTCTAGTAGAAATGTTTATTTAGCATATAAGAAAAGTAATATATATGAAATTACTCTTAAAAAGATTTTAAGTGAGTATGATTATTTAATTGTAAATGGTGAAGTTTCAGTAGATGAAAGTAGATATTCAAATATAGTTTATCCACAAAAATTTGAAGAAATGGTAGATGCTTCGTTGAATTTAAAATCACCAATATTATATTATGAAGCAATGCCAGGTGAGAAGAGTTTCTTTATTATCACAAAAGATGATACTTTATACAAATATCGTTTAACAAGAGCATATTTAGAGAAAAAGGAAATGGATAAGCAAAAAGAAAAATAATATCAAAATATTTATTTAGTTTTGGTTGGGAGTGATGAACATTAATTTTATAAAAAATAATTATAAGCTTTTAGGATTATTGTTTATTGTGTGTTCATTGGCTATAGTTTGTGCATCATATGATGAAACTATGTATATAACAGGTGAGGGACATATAAGAGTTGATGCAGTAGTAAGAGTTGATGATATACAAGTTCACGAACGCCAAAACGAAGCTGTTGATACTTATAATCCTAAATATAATAAAGATTCAGTTAGCGTATTTAATACATTACCACAAGCTAATTCTTCTATAACATATTATGTCACAGTTACTAATAAATCTGGTCATGTGTATACTATTAGTGATATGAGTCAAACAATAGATAATGGTAATACAATGTGTAATGTTACTAGTGATTCGACATTAGGCGATATAGTTATATTAAGAAATGGAAAAACTACTCTTAATGTTACGTGTAGCTATAAAAATCAACAGTTACCTGCAGTGCATACTCAAATTGCAACAATTACTTTTAAATTTGAGCTTCCAGCTGCCTCTATGGTAAAATATGATAATACAAAATCTAAAACACAATGCACTGATGCACAATGCGCTATCGACGAATTATCTAAATTATTATCCTAATTGTAAAATAGAAACTAGCATCACTTTAGTTTCTATTTTTTTAGTATATTTGTCAAATAATTTTTTCATTTAATATTTATAAATAAAATTTAACAAACTTCTTTAATTTTTTACTTGTTCATGGTATAATTCCTATTAGAATAAGAGGGTGTCTCAAATGTTAGGAAAAATATCTGAAATAATTGACAATCAAGTCTATATTAAATTAAGTATTGACATTAATAATCAAACAAACTTAATTGGTTTACACGTTGTATTAGAAGACGAATCTAAAAAAATTATTGGAGAAATTGTTAATGTTAATCAAGAAAAAATGATTATTAATATCGTTGGGGAATTGAAAGAAAATAAATTCTTACCAGGTAGCTCTTCTAAGCCATCTTTTAAATCCAATATTAGAATTATTAAATTAGAAGAACTTGAACAAATCCTAGGAAAACAACAGCCAAGTCATGGGCAATCTTTTTTTGGATATTCTAATATCTATCAAAACTACCGTATCAATGTCGATATTAATGAATTTTTTAATACCCATTTTTCAATTCTAGGTAATAGTGGAAGTGGAAAAAGCTGTACCGTAGCAAGTATTTTCCAGCACTTATTCACATCAACTCCAACTCCACCATTAAAGTCAAGTATTCTAATTTTTGATGCTTACGGAGAATACACGAATGCTTTTAGCAATTTGAAACAACACAATCCTAATATCTCTTATAGAGTTTACACAACTAACATTAAATATGCAGATACAGACATTATTAAAATTCCCTTATGGCTCTTAGACGTAGATGACTTAGCCTTACTTTTAGACGTGACTACCCCAAATCAACTTCCAATTATTGAAAAAACTTTAAAACTAGTTCCAATTCTAACAGGTGATAGTGAAGAAACCATTAAAAATAAAAACGATATCATCGCTCGTGCCCTAGAAGATATCTTACTAAGTGGTCAAAACTCTACTAAAATAAGAGATCAAGTAATCGCAGTCTTAACAAAATTTAATACAAGTGAATTAAACCTAGAAACTCAAATTGTTCAGCCAGGTTATGTTAGAACTTTAAAACAATGTTTATTTATTGATAAAACAGGTAAATTCCAAGAAATTGAATTAGTTACAGAATTTATTAGAAGTTTCATTAATCAAGATGAAGCTATTTCAGAACAAAAGTCAAGTAAAGAGTGTTTCTATACCCTAAAAGATTTAGAAGAAGCCATGGATTTTGCTTTAATATCAGAAGGAATTTTAAAAAGTGAGAAAGTCTATGACTTAGCTAATGTTTTAAGTGTAAGACTACATACTTTAGCTAATAGTGAGTCTAAAATTTATTTTGAATATCCTGAATATATAAATAAAAACGATTATATTAGAGAGTTATTTACTGATCACTTAACTAATAATAAATGTCAAATTATTAATTTTAATATTAACTATGTAGATGATCGTTTAGCTAAAGTAATTACTAAAATTATTTCTAAGATGATATTTTCACAAGCTTTAGAAAATAATAGTAGAGGAAGTAATCCATTTCATATTATTGTTGAAGAAGCTCATAGATATATTCAAAGAGATAAAGATACAGAAATTATTGGGTATAATATATTTGATAGAATTACTAAAGAAGGACGTAAATATGGAATATTTTTAGGAGTAATTACCCAAAGACCTTCGGAACTTTCTGATACAGTTATTTCACAATGCTCTAATTTTATTGTGCTAAGAACTATGCATCCTAAGGATTTGGAATATATTAAAAATATGGTGCCTAATATCTCAACTGAGATAGTTTTACAGTTAAAAAATTTACAACCTGGTAATTGTATAGCATTTGGTAGTGCATTTAAACTTCCTATTTCTATGCATGTAGAATTTCCTAATCCTGCACCTAACAGTAATAACGTAGATTTGTCAAAAGTATGGTATCAATAAAAAAATAATAGTTTTTTTCTAATAAGTGTGTTACAATAAATATATAATTATAAAATATGAACATTGGAGGAATAAGTATGGCATTAGATAAGCTAAAAAATTTATTTGGAGGAGAAGAAGTAGTAGAAACAGCAGTTGAGGAAGAATATTACACTAATTCAAGAGAAGGATATCAAGAAGAAAATGGTGTAGGTGGATCTAAAATGATGTTATTAGAACCCCGCGCTTATTCAGAATCTCAACAAATTGCTGATTATTTAAAAGCACGTCATGCAGTAGTTGTTAACTTAAAACGCGTTACTCCTGATCAAGCAAAAAGAATTGTAGATTTCCTAAGTGGAACTGTATATGCAATCAGTGGTGATTTACAAAGATTAGGTGGAGGAATATTTTTATGTACCCCTAATAATGTAAATGTAGAAGGAAAAATAAGCGAAGATAATCAACAAACAAAAACAACAAGAGGAAGTAAAAAAGAAAAAGATGATGAGGATGATGAATTTAACTGGTAGAAAAAATTATCTTTAAGACGATAATCTGAGGTGAGGTTAATGGAAAAATTCAGTTATGAGCCTAACGGATATAATCGTAAAGAAGTTAATGACTTTGTAGTTGATGTAATTAATCAAACAGAAGGTATTATAAAAAAATGCCAAGAACAAAAAATAGAAATATCTAGATTAAAAGATGAATTAAGTCACTACAAAGAAATAGAAGCTTCGCTAAAAGATGCGATTATGAGAGCAGAAATGGCAGGAGATAATATTAAAAAATTAGCTAGAGAAGAAGCTGATGTTTTAATTACCGATGCTAAACATAACGCAAGTAGAATTGTTAATGAAGCTTTATTAAAAGCTGAAAAAATAGAAGTAAAAGCTGAAACCTTAGAACGTAATATAAAAGTTTTAAAAAGAAAATTAAAGTTAATTGTTGAACAACAAATGGCAATTGTAGATGAGATTGAAGTATTAGAAATAGAATAGTATCCAATAAATTATTTATATAAAATACTAAAAAAGGAGGGATAATTAAAAAATGGAGACGTCAAAGAAAAAGAATAGAAGAAATATATTACTAATTATTATAATATTACTAATTTTTACTGTGATTGGTTCAACTTATGCATGGCTTATCATAACTCGTACTGGTCTTAAAACTAATGTAATTAAATCAGGATCTTTAGAATTAGAATATGAAAATGAAAATGATGGTATCTATTTAACTGGACAAAAAGCAGAGCCTATGACTGAAGAAGAAGGTTTAAAATTAGAGTCATATGACTTTACATTACGTAATTCTGGGAATGTTGATATGAATTTTACAATTTATTTAGATGATGTAGGTGAGTATTTAGATCCTGTTACAGAAATATCTACTCCTGTTACTAGTAAATCACGTATAGATGATAAATTTGTTAGATTTGTATTTACTGGTGATGATGAATCAAAATTATTAAATTCTATTGGAACTCATCCAAATAGAATTCTAGAAACCTCTAATTTAAAAATCGGAGAGTCTAAACAATATAGTTTAAAACTTTGGATTGATGAGGATGCCACTAATGATGCTATGGATAAAGTATTTGCTGGTAAGATTAGAGTAGAGGCAATCCAAGATAATGCAGGTATAGGAACAGATAAAGATAACCCTGTTCCAGCACCATCTGATTAATAAAAAATCAGTACAAGAATTTTATTATTAATTGATAAGGATATGACATAATAGAAATTAAGATAATAAAGGAGAGTTTTTTATGAAAAGCTTAGCAAAACAAAAGAATAAGAATGGGGCCTTGATTGCAATTGTTACAGTATTATTAGTTGTAGCAGTAGCTGGAGTCACATATGCTTGGTTAACAGTTACAAGAGAAGGAACAAAAGTAAATGTTATTAAAACAGGTACATTGGAGTTAACAATTGAAAACGAAGAAAATAGAATTTTTATTGATGGCGATAAAGCTCAACCTATGACTAGTGAAGAAGGATTAGCTTTAACTCCATATACTTTTAAACTTAACAATACAGGAGATATAGATGTTAACTATACAATTTATTTAGATGATGTAAATGAATATACACCTAAAGATGGCGTGGGAACTGAGCAAGTTCAAAATCGTATGTCAGATAATTTTATTAGATACTCGTTAAATTACACTGAATCAAGTACAACTGGTTTATTAAATACAACAGGAACTCATCCAAATAGAAAATTATTTACAGGTAGTATTAAATCTAAGGAAACTAAAGATTTTAAATTAAATTTGTGGATTGATGAAAATGCTACTAATGAAGTTATGGGAAAAATTTTTGCAGGTAAAATCAGAGTTGAAGCAATTCAATCAAAATCTGGAATTGGTACAACTAATGATAATCCCGTTAAGGCACCTGGAGAAGCTTAATTGTTAATAATTTTTGTTAAAAATAATACGAAGGAGGATCAAAAATGGAGAATTTAGAGCAACCCAAAAAATATAATGCTCAAGGCATTATATTAGCTGTAGTTGCTGTGTTATTAGTAACAATCATTGGTATTACATATGCTTGGCTTACTGTAACTAAAAATGCACAAGAAGTAAATGTAATTAAAACTGGTACATTTGATTTGACTTTTGATAAAGAAAATGAAGGAATATATTTGGAGGGTGAAAATGCTGAGCCAATGACAGATGAAGAAGGTAAAGAGCATGAAGGATATAATTTTACTTTAACTAATAATGGAGATATCGAAGCTAATTACACTATATACTTAGATAATGTTTCAACATATAATGACAAAGAAAGTCAACCTCAAAATATTCAAGATGATAATCGTTTACCTGATAGTAATATTAAATATTCATTGACGTATGATGAGTCTACTGAATCAACTGCTTTGTTAAGTACTACAGGAGAACATCCAAATAGAAAACTATATACAGGTACTTTAGCTGCAGGTGTTTCTAAACAATTCAATTTAAAACTTTGGGTTGATAAAGATGCAACTAGTGCTATCAATGGAAAAGTATTTGCAGGAAAAATTAGAGTAGAAGCAATTCAATCAAAATCTAAAAAAGGTACAGATAATAGCACTAATCCAGTACCAGCTCCAAGTAAAGGTTAATTTAAAAAGTTCAAATAGAATAACATTTAACTATTCTATTTTTCTTTTGAGTAAAGTAACAATAAAAGTGTCAAATTTTGTAGTATTTATATTAGTTTAATATAAATACTTATCAATTGATAAGAAATATGTCATAATGGAAATGTAGAATAAAGAAAGGAGTATATTTAAATGGAAAGTTTGGAAAAACAAAAAAGTAAGAACGGAGGATTAATTGCAATAGTTTCAGTTTTATTAGTTGTGGCAATAGTTGGTGTAACATATGCCTGGTTAACAGTGACAAAAGAAGGAAAAAGTGTAAATGTTATTAAAACAGGAACTTTAGAATTGGTAATTGAAGATGAAGGCACAGGCATTTTTATTGATGGTGATGAAGCTCAACCTATGACAAGTGAAGAGGGTCTAAAATTGACTCCATATACTTTTAAACTTCATAATACAGGAGATATTGTTACTAATTATACAATTTATTTAGATGATATAGATACTTATAAATCTGAAGGAGATACTGGCGAAGATATTACAGTTTCAAATAATAGAATGGATGATAAATTTATTGGATATTCGTTAAATTATGATTCAACAAGTACAACTGGTATATTAAATACAACAGGAGAACATCCAAATAGAAAATTATATACAGGTACTATTAATTCAGGAGAAACTAAAGATTTTACATTACATTTGTGGATTGATGAACATGCAACAAATGAGGTTATGGGAAAAGTATTCGCAGGAAAAATAAGAGTAGAAGCAATTCAGGCAAAATCTGGAATAGGTACAGATAATAATAATCCTGTTGGTATTAAATAAGTTTAATTGTTAATGTTATTACGTAAATAAAAATGAAGGAGAATTAAAAATGGAAAATTTAGAACAATCTAAAAAGCACAATATTCAGGGTATTGCTTTAGCTGTTATTGCCGTATTCTTAGTAGTAGTCATAGGTGTTACTTATGCATGGCTTACAGTAACTAGAAATGCAGAGAAAGTAAATGTAGTTAAAACTGGTACATTTGATTTGACTTTTGATAATGAAACTGAAGGCATATATCTAGATGGTACGAAAGCCGAACCAATGACAGATGTAGAGGGAAAATCACAAGAGGGATATAGTTTTACTTTAACTAATAGTGGAGATATTGAAGCTAATTATACTATATATTTAGATAACGTTTCAGAATATAATGACAAAACAGATCAATCACAAACTATTTTGGATGAAAATCGTTTACCTGATGAAAATATAAAATATTTATTAACTTATGATGATTCTAATGAATTAGAAGGTTCATTAAATAATACTGGAACACATCCAAATAGACATTTATTTACTGGTAAGTTGGGAGCTTCTGAATCTAAACGATTTACCTTAAAACTTTGGGTTGATCAAAATGCAACAAGCGCCATTAATGGAAAAGTATTTGCAGGAAAAATCAGAGTAGAAGCAATTCAATCTAAATCTGGAGTAGGTGAAAATAATGAATCTCCAGTACCAGCACCAAGTAAAGATTAATTTAGGAAATTTAAATAGAATAGTTAAAAATTATTCTATTTTTTTCATCTCAAAATAAAGTAAAATAACTATAAACTAAAATTTATAGACACTTAAATTCTAAGAAAAATCACAGTAAAAAGTGTCAAAAAAAGTGTCAAATTTTGTAGTATTTATATTAATTTAATATAAATACTTATCAATTGATAAGTATTTATATTAATTTAATATAAATACTTATCAATTGATAAAAATTATGTCATAATAAAATTGTAGAATAAAGAAAGGAGTATTTTTTAATGGAAAATTTGGAAAAACAAAGAAGCAAAAATGGAGGATTAATTGCAATAGTTGCAGTTTTATTAGTAGTTGCAATAGTAGGAGTAACCTATGCTTGGCTAACAGTGACAAAAGAAGGAACAAAAGTAAATGTCATTAAAACAGGTACTTTAGAGTTATTAATCGAAAGTGAAAGTGAAGGTATTTTCATAGATGGAGATGAAGCTCAACCTATGACAAGTGAAGATGGTCTAAAGTTAACACCATATAAATTTACATTACATAATACTGGAGATATTAATGCTAATTACACAATTTACTTAGATGATGTAGAACAGTACACTCCTAAAAATAGTGAGGCACCTGTTTCAGTTGATAATCGTATGAATGATGAATTTATTGGATATGCATTAAACTATGAAACTTCAAAAACAACTGGCTTACTAAGTTCAACTGGAGATCATCCAAATAGGAAATTATTTACTGGAACTATTAACGGTAAAGAAACTAAAGATTTTACATTAAACTTGTGGATTGATGAAAATGCAACAAATGAGGTTATGGGACAAGTTTTTGCTGGAAAAATAAGAGTAGAAGCAATTCAATCAAAATCTGAAATTGGTACAGATAATGATACTAACCCAGTTCCAACACCTGAACCATAATAATAAAAAAATTAAAATAAATTAGAGGAGGATAAATAAATGGAAAATTTAGAACAACCTAAAAAACGTAATGTCCAAGGTATTGTTTTAGCAATTACTGCTGTATTTTTAGTAGCAGTTATAGGTGTTACATATGCATGGCTTACAGTAACTAGAAATGCAGAGAAAGTAAATGTAGTTAAAACTGGTACATTTGATTTAATTTTTGAAAATGAGCAAGATGGTGTATATTTAGATGGCGAAAAAGCAGAGCCAATGACAGATGTAGAGGGAAAAACTCAAGATGGATATATCTTTACATTAAAAAATAATGGAGATATTGAAGCTAATTACACAATCTACTTAGATGACGTAGATGAATATAATGATAAGGATGAACAACCTCAAACAATTACACCTGAACAACGTTTAGCTGATGCTAATATCAAATATTCCTTAACTTATGACTCAGATGAAGCAACAGGTTTATTAAGTAGTACAGGAGCACACCCTGCTAGAAAATTATATACTGGTACTTTAGGTGCTACTGAATCTAAGCAGTTTACTTTAAAACTTTGGGTTGATCAAAATGCAACAAGCGCTATCAATGGAAAAGTATTTGCAGGAAAAATAAGAGTAGAAGCAATTCAATCTAAATCTGGTAAGGGTACAAATAATACTGATAATCCAGTACCAGCACCAGAAGGTTAAAATATAGTTAAAAAATAGAATAGCTAAATTATTCTATTTTTCTTTTGGTATCTTGCAAGAATATTAAGAATATGATATAGTAGTTGATATAAAACAAGTGCGAAAGACGGAATATTATATTCTTACTTAGAGAACTTCTGGCTGGTGAAAAGAAGTTAAGAAGTAATATTTGGATCACTTTCAAGTTGTGTTTTAGGGATAAGCTAAAAACGTTTTTCACGCGTTAAGTGAGTTAGAGGTGTATAGTAACTACTATAAATTAAGGTGGTACCGCGAAAAATTTCGTCCTTATAAAGGGGCGTTATTTTTTTCTTTTGAAAGGGGTAAGATATGATTGTTTTACAAATTTTAATACTAATAATTGGATTTATTGTATTAGTAAAGGGAGCTGATTTATTTGTTGATGCTGCATCTTCCTTAGCTGAAAATTTTAAAGTATCTAAAATGCTTATAGCACTTACTATTGTAGCTTTTGGTACTAGTGCACCAGAATTAGCTGTATCTATTAAATCCATTATAAGTGGCAATACTGATATTTTATTAGGAAATGTAATTGGTAGTAATATCTTAAATATTTTACTGATACTAGGAATTTCTAGTTGTATTCATTCATTAACTGTTAAAAATGCTACAGTTAAAAAAGAATTACCTATTACTATTTTAATGACTGCAGTATTCATTGTTCTAATTAGTGATACTTGGATATCTCATGCTAGTAAGAATTTACTAACTAGATCTGATGGAATTACTATTCTTTTGTTTTTTCTAGTCTTTGTTTATTATTTATTTACTGCTATGAGAAAAAAAGTAGATGATGAAGATGAAACTAAACCCAAATATGGAATATTAAAGTCAATTATCTTGACAATTGTAGGTATTTTATGTTTAGTTTTAGGAAGTAATGCTGTAGTTGATGCTAGTAGTATGATTGCTAAAATACTAGGTGTTAGTGAAAGAATGATTTCTCTTACTATTATTGCTTTAGGTACTAGTTTACCTGAATTAGTAACTAGTGTAGTAGCAACAAGAAAAAAAGAATATGATATTGCTATTGGTAATGTTGTAGGAAGTAATATCTTTAATATAGGAATTGTTATTGGACTACCCATTGCTATTTTTGGAGGTATATCATCAGTTGGATTTAGTATAATAGATTTACTTGCTTTATTTATTACAACATTATTATTATTTATATTTAGTTTTAAAAATTATAAAATAGATAGAAAAGAAGGTATTATATTTTTAATTATATTTATTATTTATTATACATTTGTAATTATGAAATAAATTATAGAAAGTAGGTTTTAATATGAAATTTGAAAAATTAGAAACAGGGAAAATATCAGATATTGAGAAAAAGATTGCTAAAAAATGGGGTGGAATTGATACTATATTAAAAAAATGTATTGATAAGAATAAAGACTTTGATAAGTTTGTTTTCTATGATGGACCAGCAACTGCTAATGGATTTCCAGGACTTCATCATATGATGGCTAAATTTTTAAAAGACTCTTTTTGTAAATATCAAACTATGAGAGGTCATAAAGTCTTACGTAAAGTAGGTTGGGATACTCATGGACTTCCTGTAGAATTACAAGTAGAAAAAGAATTAGGTTTTTCTGGTAAGAAAGATATTGAAAAGTATGGAGTAGAAAAGTTTAATAAAGAGTGTCGTAATATTGTTTGGAAAAATGAAGAAGCATTTACTAGATTAACTGAAGAAATGGGGCAATTTATTGACTTGAAAAATCCATATGTTACTTATGATAATGACTATATTGAAACAGAGTGGTGGATTTTACAAAAATTCTTTGAAGAGGGTTTATTTTATGAGGGTAGTAAAATCTTACCATATTGTCCAAGATGCGGAACTGGACTTGCATCTCATGAAGTAGCTCAAGGTTATGAAGAGATGGATGCTAATACAGTAATAGTACCATTTAAGAAAAAAGATGAAGATTGTTATTTTCTAGTTTGGACAACTACACCATGGACTTTATCATCTAATGTAGCTTTATGTGTTAATCCAAATGAGGCTTATGTAAAAGTAGAGTCAAAAGGACATAAATTTATTTTAGCTAAAGCTCTTCTTAATAAAGTTTTAGGAGAAGATGTTGAAATATTAGAAGAGTATCAAGGAAAAGATTTAGAATATGTCGAGTATGATCAATTAATTCCTGACTTTGAAGTAAAACAAAAAGCTTTCTTTGTAACTTTAGCTGATTATGTAACTATGGAAGATGGTACTGGTATTGTTCATATTGCCCCTGCTTTTGGTGAAGATGATGCTTTAGTTGGTAAAAAATATCACTTGCCATACTTAAATCCAGTTGGAGAAGATGGAAAATATCTTGATGGTAGTTGGAAAGGAATGTTAGTATTTGATGCAGATTTGGAAGTCATTAAATATTTAAAAGAGCATGACAAATTATTTAAAAAACAAAAAATAAAGCATCAATATCCACATTGTTGGAGATGCCATACACCATTAATTTATTATTCAAAATCTAGTTATTATCTTGAGGTAACAAAATTAAAAGATAAAATTATAGAAGCCAATAAAACCGTTTCTTGGCATCCTTCATTTGTTGGTGAAAAACGTTTTGGAAATTGGCTTGAGAATTTAAAAGATTGGGCAATTTCTAGAAATAGATATTGGGGAACTCCATTACCATTATGGAGATGTGAATGTGGTCATATGGATATGATTGGCTCTCGTAAAGAATTAGTAGAAAAATCAATTGAAGAAATAGATGAAGATATCGACTTACATAGACCATATGTAGATGATGTGCATATAACTTGTCCAAAATGTGGTAAAGTGATGAATCGTGTCGAAGAAGTAATTGACTGTTGGTTTGATTCAGGATCTATGCCATTTGCTCAATACCACTATCCATTTGAAAATCAAAAACTATGGGAAGAACAATTTCCAGCAGACTTTATTGCTGAGGGAATTGATCAAACTAGAGGTTGGTTTTATACTTTGTTAGTCATATCAGTATTTTTAACAGGTAAAGCTCCATATAAAAATGTCTTAGTAAATGACTTATTACTTGATAAATTTGGTAAGAAAATGTCTAAATCTAAGGGAAATATTGTCGAGCCATTTACTACTATTAATGAATATGGTGCTGATACAGTTAGATTTTACTTACCATATGTTTCTCCAGTTTGGACTCCACTTAGATTTGATACAGAAGGTATGAAAGAGATTTATTCAAAATACATTTCTACATTTAAAAATGCTTATTCATTCTTTGAAATGTATGCTAATGCTGATAATATTGATCCAAGAGAGTATCAAATACCAGTAAGTGAAAGAGAATTAATTGATAAATGGCTATTATCTAAATTAAATAGATTAGTAAAAACGGTAACAGAAGGTTATGAAGAATATGATTTAAATAAAGTTGTTAAAGCTATTATTCCATTTTTAAATGATGACTTATCAAATTGGTATATTAGAAGTAATCGTAGACGTTTTTGGGATAGTGAATTAACTGATAGTAAAAAGTCAGTCTACTTAACAACTTATGAAGTTTTAGTAACCCTTGCTCAAATTACTGCCCCAATTACTCCATTTATCTCTGATGAGATTTACACTAAGTTAACTGGTGAAGAAAGTGTTCATCTAGCTAATTTTCCTGATATTCAAGAAAGTTTAATTCATGAAAAAATAGAAGAGAAAATGGACTTAGTAAGAGATATTTGTAGTTTAGGAAGAGATGCTAGAGAAAATGCTAATATTAAAGTTCGTCAGCCAATTTCTTCATTAATTCTAGCTACTGAAGTTAAAGATATAATAGGTGATTTAGATACTATTATTAAAGAAGAATTAAATGTAAAAAATATTATTTATCAAGATGATATGACTGAGTACTTAACATATGAGTTGAAACCTAATTTTAAAATTTTAGGTAAAGAGTTAGGTTCTAAGATAAAACTATTACAAGAAAAGATTAAAACTCTATCAAGTGAAGAAGCATTCTCAGTATCTAAAAATCCATTAACTATTGACTTAGATGGAGAAGACTTTACATTAGATACTATTAATACAATTTCAACTATTAAAGTAAAAGATGGTTATGTAGCTAGTAATAATTCTAAATTATGTGTAATTTTAGATACAAATTTAGATGAAGATTTAATCTTAGAAGGACTTGCTCGTGAAATGGTACGTACTATTCAAAGTTTGAGAAAAGAAAAAGACTTTGTTATTACTGATCATATTTATATTTACTATGATGGTAGTGAAAAACTAGATAAGGTAGTAGAAAAGTATAAAGACTATATCATGAATGAAACTTTAGCTGAAAAAGTCGAGAAGAAAAAGACAAATAACACCTATTTATTAAATGATACCAACGTAACTTTAGACGTAGAAAAAATATAAAATAAATAAAAGTTCTAAAAGAATCTTTAGGACTTTTTCTTTACAAGTTTATTTAGTTATGGTATAATACTAGCCATTAAAGAGGGGGATTTTATGATTAAACATTTAGAAGTAATTAGATGGGAATACTTTTTTCAAAGAAAATTAAAACTTATTGAATATGGCCTAGAAAATAATTTAATTGATTATTATGATGATAAGTTTATAAGCCAATTAAGAAAAAAGTCTATAGAGAGAACCCCACTTTCTATTATCTTACTATCTTTTAAGTTGTGTAATAGGAAATGCTATAGTAGAGCTGTTTTAGCAGCATTTGGATTTGAACAAGATGACTTTTATTTAATGGATGCTAAGATTAATAGTATTAGTTGGAACCCAGAAAATATTAAATATGCTAAAGATAATAAAATTCCAAATTTTGGGATGCATAGAGTAGCAGTTAGAAAGAAAAATAATCAAGAATTAGTATATGATACAACTTTAGGTTTAGTTGTTGAAAAAAATTTATACGATAAAATAGAAAATCCAAGAAATATAACAATATATGATAAAGAAACTAGTAAAAGATTTATGCAAAATCAAAAAGTAGAAGACTTTAGTATCTTTAATCAAGATCTAACATACTTTTCAAAAAAACTTGAATTTTTAAATAATCATGTAGTTAATTCAAATGAAATAAATTATTCCTTATTAACTGAAGAAATAACTAAATTTGAAAATAAGGTAAATAAATTAAAAAAACGTTAAGAAAAAGAAATGCTTTAGCTTAAGCATCTCTTTTTTAATATTCTTCATCAATTTTTTTATCGGGTAATTGTTCAATTTGTTTGATTACTTTAAATAATAAGTTAATAGCAATTTGTTCAGTTTTTCTTGCTTGATCACGTAGTGGATTTAATTCAACTAAGTCATAGCCACTAACTACATTAAAGTGAGTTAGTATTTGATCATTTATATTTGTCGCTAATTCTTCATCTATACCATTAAATTCAGGAATTGAAATTCCTGGAGCAATACTAGGATCAATAATATCTAAATCATAACAAATATGGACACTTTTAGTCTTATATGAAGCAATTTCAAAAGCTTGATCAATAACATCTTTAGCACCTAATTTTTTAATATCTTCAGTAGTATAAACAGTAATTCCTGAATATTTTAAATTATCTTTTTCTTTTTCATTCATACTTCTAGCACCAATAATAACAGTTTTAGAAGCTTGAATAATTTCTCCACGATGAAATGTTCTTAACTCTTCACATTCAAATCCAGTAATACACGCTGTTGGAAATCCATTAATATTACCAGTTTCAGTAGTTCTAAAAGTATTATAATCAGCATGAGCACTAATAATGATACAGCCAATTTCTTCATTTTCTCTAGCATCAGCTAAACAACTAGGAATTGTTACTGATTTATCTCCACCAATTAAAAGAGGAAAAAATCCTTCTTTTCGTTTCTCTAAAATAGAATTATATAACTTCTCATTAATTTGATTTATTTCATATTTATTTTTAGAACGATCGGATAGATTTCTACTTTTAATAGTAGTTTCATCTTGTTTAAATGATAAAATTTCTCCTTGATAAAATCCAGCTAAATCTTTAGCTAATTGAACAGGACCTAAACGAGCTCCATCAATATGTACACCTAAGTCTGACTCTGCTCCAATAATTATACAATTCATTGATAATCACCTGTTGAGATTATACCACAAAAATTAATCTTCTATTCACAAAATTCTTTCATTTTACATAAGTTTACTATATAATAATAGTAGGTGATAAGATGAAAAAATTAAAAGAGATTATTCCTTGTGAATATGATACTTTAATTAAAGATATTAAAATAGACTCAAGAGAAGTTAGTGATGGAGATTTATTTGTTGCGGTTAATGGATTTAATGTTAAACATAGTGACTATATAGATGATGCTATTTCACGTGGGGCAGCAGCTGTTGTTACAGATATTGACTTTGATGCTAATATACCTATTGTAAAGGTATCTAATGTCAATAAAGTATTAAATGATATTTGTATAAAATTTTATGACTATAAAAATAGTCAAACCTTAGTTGGAATAACAGGAACAGATGGAAAAACTACAACTGCATCTATATTAGCTCAACTATTAAATGAAAAATATAATACTGCATATATTGGTACAAATGGAATTGAGTATCAAAATGAAGTAATTAAACTTGAAAATACTACCCCAACTAATGAAAAATTATATAAATATTTATCTAAATTAGAAAAAAATAATTGTACACATGTAGTTATGGAAGTATCTAGTGAAGCTTTATTACATGAAAGAGTAAATGATTTAGCTTTTAAATATGCTATATTTACTAATATTACAGAAGATCATTTAAATGTTCATAAGACCTTAGAAAATTATATTGAATCGAAACTTTCATTAGCTAAGTTAGTTAAACGAAATGGCGCTATTATTGTTAATATAGATGATGAAAATTGTAAAGAGTTAACTAAATTTAATTATCCTAATTTATATACTTATGGAAAAAGTGAGGAATGTGACTTTAGAATTTCTAATATTAAAGAAGTTAATAATTATACAACTTTTGAAATAGTAGTAAAGAATAATGTTTATAAGATTAAAAGTCCATATTTATGTGAGTATAATGTCTATAATGTGACAGCCGCTTTTATAGTTTGTTATTTAGAAAAACTTGATTTATCTAGTATAATTTCAAAAATAGAAGTGCTTCCTGCGGTTAAGGGTAGAACAGAGTTTTTGGATTTTAATCAAAAGTATGACTTGGTATTAGATTATGCTCATACATTAAATGGGATTAAAAATATTGTAGAAAGTTTTAAAGGTAAGTATAAAAGAATAATTCTTTTGACAGGTGCAGCTGGTGGAAGAGAGCAAGAAAAACGTTCAAAAATTGGAAAGTATATTCTAAATAATAGTGACTTTGTTATTTTTACTATGGATGATCCTAGATATGAGAGTGTTGATAGTATCATTGATCAAATGATAGGTGATGAGAAAAAAGATAATTATGTAAGAATTATTGATAGAAGTGAAGCTATTAAATATGCACTTGATATGGCAAGAAATGGAGATATAGTACTTATCCTTGGTAAGGGAAGAGATAATTATATGGCTATTGAAAATCGTAGAGAGCCATATTGTGACTATGACGTTATAAGTAAATATTTTAAAGACTCTAGAAATTCCTAGAGTTTTTTTTGTGAATAAAATTTTTCTTGACAAAAGCCCTGGGG
>CANQKU010000007.1 GCA_947624535.1 uncultured Bacilli bacterium | reverse complement strand
GAAGCCAGTTTAGTAGGTGCAAAGTATAATATTATTAACTCAAAAGGAGAAATTGTTGATACATTAACAATAGGAAACGATTGTTCTGCAACATCAAAATTATTACCTTATGGTAATTATACAGTCAAAGAATTGCAATCTAGTTTAGGTTATAAAATTGATAAAGGTATTTACCCTGCTATGATTAGTGAAGATCAAAGTATCATTACTATAACTTCAACAGAGGAAGTAATTAAAGGTAGAATTAAAATATTAAAAGTAGATAGTGAAAATAAAGTGTGCAAAGCTCAAGGAGAAGGATCATTAATAGGAGCAAAATATCAAATTATAGATTCAAAAGGAAATATTGTTGATATTTTAACAACAGGAAATGATTGTTCTGCTACATCAAAACTTCTTCCATATGGCTCTTATACTATAAAAGAGGAAAAAAATAGTTTAGGGTACTATTTGAATACTAAAATTAGTTCTTCATTTATAAAAGAAGAATTAACATATTCAGTTACCGTAACGGAACAAGTTATCAAAAATAAATTTCAATTTTATAAATTTTATGGTAATCAAAATACAGGATTAATTTATGCGGAAGCAAATGCAGAATTTAATGTTATTGATTTTAAAAATAATGTAGTTGCTACTTTTAAAACTGATAAAAATGGTTATGCGGAAATTACTCTACCATATGGTACATACACTGTTATTCAAACAAAAGGATTAGATGAATATAAAATTGTTGCTCCATTCACAATAACTGTAAATGAAAATACACAATTAATACAGACTAATTATCTAAAAAATGGACCAATTACTGCTAGATTAAAACTTATAAAAATAGATAGTGAAACAAAAGAGGTAATTCCAATTAAAGATGCAAAATTTAAGATCAAAAATAAAAAAACAAATGAATATGTTTGTTTAACAACAGATAAAGTTATTTGTGAATTTAATACAAATGAAGAAGGAATTATGATTACACCATTACCTTTATTTGCTGGGGATTATTTAATTGAAGAAATTACAGCACCATATAATTACTTATTAGAAACAAAACCAATAGAATTTTCTATTAAAGAAAATACTGATATTGTTGAAGATAAACTTTATGGATCATTAGTTGTAGTAAAATTTAAAAACCAAGCTGTAAAAGGCAAATTAGAAATTCATAAGGTAGGGGAAAAAGTTGTTATAGAAAATGGAAAATTCAGTTATATGGAAGTACCATTACCTAATATTACATTTGGACTTTATGATGAAAATGGAATATTAATTGGAACATATGTAACAGATCAAAATGGTTATATTGAAGTTTCAGGACTTAAATTAGGTAAATACATATTAAAAGAATTATCAACTGATGATAATTATGTTTTAGATAATACAGCTTATGAATTTGAATTAGTATATAAAGATCAATATACCCCTATTATTACTAAAACATTTACTTTGAAAAATAATTTAAAAAAGGGAACTTTGCAATTTACAAAACAAGATTTAACATCTGGAAAAGAAATTCCGAATGTAAAAATAGAAATTTATACAGATAAAGATGAATTGATTTTTAGTGGTATTACAGATGCCAAAGGTAAAGTTATAATCGAAAATTTATTTGTAGGAAAATTTTATATTATAGAAAAGGAAACAGTTACAGGGTATAAATTAAGTGAAGAAAAAGTATTTTTTGAAATTAAAGAAAATGGACAGATTGTAAAATCACAAATGACAAATGAAAAAATAAAATCTACTGTAAAACTACATAAAGTAGATCAAGAAGGTAATGCATTAGCAGGTGTAACTATCGAAGTCTATGATATAGATGGAAAATTATTAGGTAGTTACATAACAGATGAGAATGGATATATTGAAGTAGAACTTGAATATGGATCATATTATTTACAAGAAATTAAAACTTTAGAACAGTATGTGTTAAGTGATGAAAAAGTTTACTTTGATGTTACAAAAGATGGCGAAATCATTCAACAAACATTAGTTAATGAGTTAGTAGATGTACCAGACACTTTGAAAAATGATAATTTAAGTGTTGAAATTATATCGTTTATTTTATTATCTCTAGGAATAGGAATTATTACTTATGTTGCCAAGAAAAAGAAACTATAATTATATATTTTTAATATTAGGTTTTCTTTGTTTATTTGGTGGTATATTTTTATTTACCTATAAATATTATAATAGGTACTATTTAAATCAAAAAGAAAAGGAAAATATAGATAATTTTTTTCAGCAACAAATAGAACAAGTAACAGAACCCGAGATAACAACAGAAGAAATAAATTCTATAAATGATAATTCTAACGATTCAGTAAATAATACTGTAAATTATATAGCAGTAATAGAAATACCAAAAATATCTTTAAAAAAAGGTTTAGTAGATAAAGAAAGCAATGATAATAATATTAATAAAAATATTCAAATTTTAAAAGAATCTGACTTTCCAGATCAAGAAAAAGGAAATTTTATATTAGTAGCTCATGCAGGAAATAGTTATATTTCTTTTTTTCGAAATATTTCTAAACTTGAAGAAGGGGACTTAATATATATTTACTATAATTATCATAAGTATGTATATCAAGTGAGTCATAAATATAATATAAAAAAGACAGGACAAGCATTAATTAGTAGAGATAAAAATAAAAAAACTCTTACATTAATTACCTGTCAAAGTGGAACAGATCAACAGATAGTAATTGTTTCAGATTTAATAAGAGAGGAGATGTTTCATGGAATTTAAAAATAATGGTGTAGGAAGGTGTGTTGTTTTAAAAGAAAGCAATACACCTTATTCATTAATTTATTCTATAACTGGCAAACAATTTATTATTGTTTCTAATTTGGATTTATCAACAGGTAATTGGTTGCATGGGCATTACTATAACAACGATCTTAATAGTGCATTGAAAGATTTCAATCTCAAAATAAAAGAAAATGAGTATGAAAGATAAAAAATATTATTGGATTAAACTAAGAACAGATTTTTTTAATAGAGAAGAAATAGATTTTTTATTATCACAGGATAATGGATGCAAATATATTGTACTTTATCAAATGTTATGTTTATCTACTGCTAATAGTGATGGTACGATGGGAAATAAGGTAGGGGATGTTTTTATTCCTTATGATATCAAAAAAATTGTAAGAGATACTAAATATTTTAATTTTGATACGGTTACTGTTGCTTTAGAGATTTTTAAAAAATTAGGTTTAATTTATGAAGAAGAAAACAATATTTTAAGAATCACTAACTTTAAAGAAATGGTTGGAAGTGAGGTCTCAAGTGCTAAAAGAGTTCGTGAATATCGAGAGAGAAAAAAAGCGTTACAATGTAACACAAATGTAACACAAGAGATAGAGATAGAGAATAAGAGTATAGATAATAGAAAAAAAGATATAGAAAAAGATATTAATATTTGTCATCTCCATTTTCAAGAAAAAGTAGAATCTTGTTGTAACTGTCTAAAAAAATATATATGTAATCTTCCAACTTCACAATCATTTTTTACTAAATATGGATGTAAGGTAGAAAATTATAAAATAGAAACGACAAGTTCACCTATTTCTTATGACTCAGATGGTGTAATGCTCTGGAATGGAAAAAGATGTGAATCTATTCCATGTACTCCAGAAGAAGAACAAGAAATAGATAATATATTAAAGGAGCTGAATATCAATGAGTAAAACTGCAATTTATGTTACTATTGAAGATAATATTAGACCCTTTGTAAAAGTATATAATTATTGTCTTGCAAATAAAATTGATGATTATGAAATTTTTATAGATAAAGTATTATCTGCTACAGATATCGAAAATAGACCTGCATTGAATAGATTGAAAGAAAAAGTATGTAATAAAAAAATTAATTCTATTATTATTGAAAATTTTGATAACATTTCTAAAAGTCCAAAATTTAATAATGATTTAATTGAATTTATCACATCTAAAAATTGTACTATGAAAGATATAAATAATCTGAATATGGAATCAATTTTACAAATTTATAAATTTACACAAGAAATGTATTCAAAAGAATATAAAAATAAATTAAAACATAATAAAAATAAAAAAGAGGAGGAATTAGAAAGATGAAAGAAGAAAAAGAAATGAAAAATTCGGTAAATAAAGTGTTATTAGAAGGAAATGTAGGAAATATAGGAAATGTATATGAAAATACCAATGGTAAAAAAAGTTTTAAATTTGATTTAGGTCAAAATAATAATGGAAATTCACAATTTGTGTCTATTACTGTTAAAGGTAATTTAGTAGAGAGTTATGGAAATAAAATAGAAAAAGGAGATTGGATTACCATTAAAGGTAGAATTAATAGTTATAGTAAAGAAGTTGAGGGAAAAAAATATAAAGAAAAGATGACAGAAATTCTTGCATTTGAAATTGAAGATCATAATAAAAATCTTGTTTACAAAGCTGATGGTAGTATTGTAGAAAAAGTAAATTCTGAAGAAAAGGAAAGATAAAAAATATTATAAAAGTGGAAGATTATAATGAAAGAGGTGACATATTTGAAAGATGAATTAAAAAAAGGACAAGCATTTATTGGGATCGATGATAATAAATATTATTTTCTTGGCTATGATTATGAAGATCAAATCATGTTTACTAATTTAGATCTATGGACTGATAAAGAACAAAAATATTTTGTAAAAAGTAATTTGTTTATTAAAGATATATTAGATGAAAAATCAAATATAATAGAAAAATGTACTTGGTATTATCAATCTATGAAAGAATTAGAAAATTCAACTCTAGAAGAAAAAATAGAAAGATGTTTAGACATTATAGAAAATTCTAGTACATCAGAACTAAAATTAAAACCAACACAATTTGGATCATTAGTTAGAGGACAAGCGTATAGTAAAGAGTTAAATCAATTTTATGAAGTAATTGGTTTTATTGTTGAAAATCATATCTATGTTGATAATAGTTTAAAAGCCAAACAAAAAGGCTTTTTTTCTATTTATCATTCTAATTGTGATGATAGTGTTCCATTAATATTTGAAAGAAATTTTAGAGATGACGATAATTCTTTTGATGGAAAATATTTTGTTGCAGGAAATGGCGATAAAGTAGATATCATAGACACAATTATACCCAAGACTATGATTGATTCATATTTTCAAGATCATTTATGTGAAAGATTGGAAACAAATATTTGTGATAGTAGAACACATTAATTAAATTTAGATTGAAAGGGTGATGATATGAAATATTTAAATTTATTAACAATAGAAAAGTTAGAGGGTGGAAACTATGATGTTAATACTGTCTTATCAGCTATTAGTAAAGTTACTGATATGGCATTAAAAATTGGTATTGCATTAGCAGGAGTATCACTTGTTATTGGTTTTATTATGTATGCAGTAGTTGATGTAGATCAGAAGCCTAGAATAAAATCAAGAATTATTCAAACTTTACTAGGTGTTGGTGGAATTATTTTAGCCATTTCACTTGTTAATGTAATTATTGGATTATTTACATAAGAGGTTATTTTATGTTATTAAAAGTCTTTGATTTTTTAAGATCATTAATTTGGTATGTAGTAGATTTTATCTATGGATTAATTGATACATTAATTAAAATAGTTAAAGAATTAAATGCATTTGATATCATAAATTCTCTTTCTGATAATCTAGCATTTCAGAAATTCTATAATGGTGTCTGTGTAATCGCAATTACTTTATTTTCATTATTTATTATTTGGAAATTTGTAAATAAAATATTAGATCCAGATGATGAAATTACAATTAAAATGATAGTAGTAGATTCTATAAAATGTGGATTATTAATTATGTTATCAACATTTATGTTTATTCAAGTATCTAATTTTTCTATCACTTTATCAAATTATACAGGAAATATTTTTGAATCAAATACCAATTCGATGATTAGTAATAATATGTTGGAAATGTTTATTACATATAAAGATGATTATAAAAATAGTGATAAATTTAGTGAAACTAAATCTATATCAGATTTAGTAAATAGTGGAGAGTTTAGCAAGAATGAATTATATCTAGAAAAATATGTAACTAAAAGTCGAATTATTTTTGCTGATGATAAGGATTATAAATACAATATAAATTGGATTATGGCAATATTATGTGGAGGTTTCTTTTTATATAGTTTATTTTTTGCAGGAATTATGTTAGGTCGTAGGCAAATTGAATTTTTATTTTTATTTGCTATTGCTCCAATTATTTTTGCAACAAGTGTTTGCAATAAACAAAGAAGAGGTGCAGTCATAGAGCAATTAGTATCTTTAGTTTTACAAAGTGCAGTTGTTATGTTAATCGTAAGTCTAGTTTCAATGATAATGCAACAAATTAATATTACGACATTTTTTACAAATAATTTTCAAGATGTTGTAATAAAAACATTATTATATCTAGGTTGTGCAACATTTATTCTTACAGGTAGCCAAACGATCAATAGATTTATTGGTTCAAATGTAAGTGCAGCCTCAGGCAGAGAACAATTAATGTCATTAATGGGTTATGGAAAAATGGCAGGAATAGGAACAGCCACAACAGGTGCAGTTGCACTTGGTGGAGGTTTACTAGCAACAGGTAGTGCTATGAAAACAGGAAGAATATTAAAAAATAGTGCTTTATCAACTGTTGGATCTGCTTTAAGTACTTATGGAGCAGTCGATCCTTCTACCAATTATCAAAATAGAATGCAAAAAATGGCAAGTGCTATTGGAACAAAAATGTATGTAGCAGGTCAAAGAGGATTTCAACATACAAAAACTAATACAAATGGATTTAGTGATGCCTTTGTGAATGCAGGGGTTAATAGTTTAAATTCAGCTATTAGAACTGTCATGCCAAGAGCTAGTTATAATGCATCTTATTATAGAAGAAGAAAAAATATGATTTAGAGGGTGAGTACTAATGTATATAACAGTAAAAACAATCAAAAGAGATTTAGGTTTTAAAGGTATAGAAATAGCAGATGGTTTAATTGGTTTTCCTATATTAACTATATTTACTTTAATGTTTTCTTTATCACCATATAAGATGTTTGCTATTGTATTTTTAATGGTAGGAATATTTATGTTATTACCAATTAATGTTAGTAAAAAAAATAGAATGTATAAAGTTTTAGGCTTGATGATGAATTATTGTTTTAGAATGAAACAATATACTTACTCAAAAAAACAACTAGAAAAAGAAAGGAGGATTCAGTTAGATGAAATCAAACGAATACTCAAATACTAAATTAAAAAATAAAGAAGAAAAACTGATCCATAAATTTGTGAAGAAAAAAAAGAAAACTAAGAAAAAAATGTATATTACTAAAAAAATTTTAAAACAAAAAGTAAGAAATTCTCAAAGTTTTTTAAATACAGATTATGTGAGAGATGATGGTATTATTTGTTTAAAAAGTAATGAATTTGCTAAAGTAATATCAGTACAAGCTATTGATTTATCATTAACCTCTAATAATCAGAAACAGAATTTTTTCTCACAATTAAAATATTTGTTTCAATTAAAAAATTTAGATTTAAGACTTTATAAATTAGACGATAAAATAGATTTAAATGCTAATAAGGACTATTATAAAAAATTAATAGAACAATTTAAAAATGAACCAGAGAAAGTATCTTTTTTAGAAGAAAGATATTCCAGATTTGAAAAACTAGAAAACGATAATCTAACAACTACAAGTAGATATTATTTTGTGATAATATCTAATAATGAAAAAATTTTAGAACATCAATTAGAAGAAATAGAAATGCAATGTTATAATATGACACCAAGATTAATCATTCAACCTATTGAAAATAAGTTAGAAGTTTATCAGTTTCTTATCAATCTCTATATTTCTAATGCAAATTTAGAACAATTATTATGGTGTGATCTATCTGAATTGATTACACCTTTTTTTATTAATGAGAATGCTAATTATATTAAAATAGATGAGAAGGAAGTACAGTTAGTTACTATCAAAAATCTACCACCATTTATTGAAGAATTATATTTAGAAGAATTATTTAATATTCCAGATTCAAGATGTTGTATTCATATCAAAGATACTTTAGATACAGATACCATCATTCGAAGATTAGATAGCAATTATGAAATGCTTACATCAGAAAGAATGACAACTAGAAAACTAAGTGATGCAACTCAAATGGATACGGAAAAAGAAAATTTTAGAGCATTAATGAATCAAATCAAAAATGGAGATGAAAAAATAAAAGAAGTAGATTTTATAATTGCGATTACTGGAACAAAAAAAGAAAGAGAAGAACGAATTAAAGAAATGAAGAAAATTGCTGATGTTTTTCAAATAAAATTAGAAGTTCCTAGAATGAGACAATATGAAGTATGGCAATGTTTTGATATAACAAGCAAAAACTTAGATGATTATAAAATGTATTTACCAACTTTAACTTTATCTGCATCTTTTCCTCTTACTATTACACATTTTAATGATGAAACAGGTTATATGTTAGGAACAGATATACATACTGCATTACCTATTATTTTTGATATGTTTCATAAAGATCCAACAAGACCAAGTAGTAATCTAGCCATTATTGCATCAACAGGTGGAGGTAAAAGTTTTACTTTAAAAAAAATGATAGTAAATGAAATTAATAGAGGAAACAAAGTATTTATTTTTGATGCTGAAGGGGAATATCAAAAATTGGTATCAAAAACAAAAGGTGGACAATATATTGATTTATATTCTACTAGTGGTGGTATTATTAATCCATTACAAGTTCGATTTCTTCCTAGTGATAAAGAAGAAAAAAATGAGAATGCAGTAGAAAGTATTAATTTTGATGATTGCCCATTGTCTAAACATTTATCTTCTTTAGAAACATTTATTAAATGTGCTTTTGAAGATATTCAAGAAAAAGAAATTGTAGTTTTATTAGACATGATTGAAAAATTATATCAACGATTCGGAATTACAAAAAATACTAATATTTCAATATTAGAAAAATTAAAACCAACCGACTATCCGATTTTTACTGATTTAATTAATTTCTTACCAGAATATAGGGAAATGATTCAAAATGAAGAAAAAATAAAGATAGTGGATCAATTAGAAATTTTACTTGAGAGATTTAAAGTTGGTACTGATGCAATGCTATTTAATGGTTATACTACAGTTAATTTAGATGCTGATTTAATTGCTTTTAATGTGAAAGATTTACTATATAGTAAAAATAAAAGAATTATAACAACACAATTAGTTAATTTACTTACTTATCTAAATAATATTATCGTTAGTAATAAAATTATTAATGAAAAAAATACTGATAAAGTTAATATAAAAAATATAGCTATTGTAGTTGATGAATTTCATTTGTATTTAAAAAATACTGATAGTGATGTTATTCTAACTTTTGAACAAATTGCACGAAGAATTAGAAAATATCATGGTAATTTTATTCCTACAACACAATCTATTAGAGATTTTATAGGGGAAAGCGAATCAGTTAGAAGTGCTACCGCAATTTTTAATAATTGTCAGTATCAATTAGTTGGAATGTTAAAAGATGATGATTTTCAAACTTATTTGAAACTTTTTTATCAAAATCCATTAACAGATACCCAAAAAGAGTTTTTATCGAAGGCACAGCAGGGAGAATTTTTATTAACTATTACAAATAAAAAAAGATTAAGATTATCTGTTATGGCAACACCAATGGAAATAGAATTAATGGGTGAAACGGTATGACTTTAAATAAAAATGAGAGTTGTTCTTTTAATAAAACACAAATTACAAAGAAGAAAATAAAAGCAAATCAAAGATTTAAAAAACTTTTTGAAGAAGAATTTGATGATCCAAATGAAGCATTTCAAGAATTTTTATTATCATTAATTCCATCAAAAAAACTTTTAAACACCATAACTAAAGGGAAAAAATATTACTATTATAATATCAATAGGTATTTATAAAGATGAAGAAAAAAAATATATTGTTAAAAGTTATTTTTAGCAGTAGTGTTATTTGTATTATTTGCTTTTTTATTTTAATGATATCTGTATTAATGATTTTAAATTTTTTTGGAACAAATATTACGGTATCAACTATTAATAATAATTCAGAATATGCTGATAGATATATTAATACATTAAATAAAAATTTAAGAAATGGATATGTTCCATTATCAAGAATTTTATATTTCTATTTAGAAAATGAATCATTAACTTTTGATGAAATATATGAATTAAATCAAAATAAAGAGTTTAAGAATTTAAAAAATATTGATTCAGTATGTAGTAATGAAAAAGTAAAAAATATGGTTGCTTGTATGGATTCTAATATCAACGATAATAAAATTTATTTAGAAAATATAGAACAATATTTTAATTTTCCTTTAGCAAGAAATGATTATACTATTACAAGTTTTTTTAATCAGCAAAGAATTATTTATGGAGAATCTAATGTACATAATGGTTGGGATTTTGCAATTGATGAACAAACACCTGTTTATTCTGTTTGTAATGGTAAAGTTACAAATGTGAATTATACACAACAAGAAAATGTTCCTTACGATCAGAGTCAAAATTCAATTGGAAATACTATTACTCTTGAATGTAATGATTATGGTGAACTATATTATGTTGTATTTGCACATCTTTATCCTAATAGTGCAAAGGTTAGTGTAGGAGATGAGGTAAGTCATTGGACTGAAATAGCTAGTGTAGGAACTACAGGACATTCAACAGGAAATCATCTTCATTATCAAGTACTAGATAAAAACAATCAATTATTAGATGGAATGTTGTTTATAGATATGAATAATACTAAATCTTAATTTAAGAGGAAGCACATTTTAAAAGCAAAAAAATAAGAGTAGCCACTTTCTTCAAAAAATGAGGTCACTTAAAAGTCAAATAATAAAAGGAATAAATGAAGATAGGTAGCCACTTTCTATTGTAAAAGTAGTCATTTTCGCAAGTGCGAAAAAAGTAAGACACCACTATTTTTCCTTATAAAATAAGGATCATACAAAATAGTGATGTCATTCTTCTTATGCTCATTCTTAATTTATTCCTTTTTTAATACAATTTGGAATGAGTTATAGAAGAAAGTGGCTACCTATAAATTTTATTTTTAAATCATATGGAGGTAACTTTAGAATATGAAAAGGACAAGAACTACAATTAGAATTGATGATAATTTAAAAACTAGAATACAATTATTATCCATAAAAAATAATATTAGTTTTAATAAAATGATAATATATATTTTAGAAATAGGTTATCAAAATTATATAAGAAGATTTGATTCTTATGATGAGAAACAGTCACAATTATTGGAAGGAGAAAGCAATGAATAGAATTAGATATTTTAATGAAATAGAAATCGAAGAATTGTTACATAATTCAAATATAATTGGTATAAAAAATAGATCTCAATTAATATATAAAAATGAATTTAAATTATGGGCAGTATTAGAAAAGGTAAAGCATTCAGAAAAAACAGCTAGAGAAATTTTTGAATCTGCTGGATTTAATATGAATATTTTAAATGAACAAACACCACAAAGAAGATTATCTAGTTGGATTAAAAAATATAAAGTTTTTGGTGTAGAATATTTTATTCCTAATAATCAATACAGATATAAATCGAAAATACTTAATAGTAAAATATCTGTGCCCAATGAAACAGAAGAAATAAAATCTTTAATTGATACATTAGAAAAAAATAATCTATTAACCAGTAAGTTAACTCTAGTTATAGAAAAACTATTAAATAAATTATAAAATGAAAAAGTTAACCATCAGACTTGATGATTATGTTTATGATAGATTATTATTAGTATCAAGAGAAGAAAAAAAATCAATCAATAAAATTGTAGGATTAATAGTAAAAAAAGAAATTGAAAAACCCAAAGAGTTAAATATATTAGAAGAATTTGATAACAAATTAATAAGTATTGAAAATAAGTTAATTAGTATTTCTAAAAAACAACAATATCATTTTAAACTTTCTTTACAACATTTTGTTAATCAAGGATATTTAGAAAATGCAGATCCAAAAGATAACAAAAGTTATCAAGATTTTTTAAATCATAATAAGAACAGTTTTAATGAATAGTTAGTTTAGAATATTTTTATTATTACTAGATATTAGTAGTCAAAAAATTATAAATTCTCACTTTATGTCCTTTTATTTTTTAAAATTATGTATCATAATTATATTGAGGTGAAGAATATGAATCAAGAAAAGATTGGTAAATTTATTGCGGAATTAAGAAAAGAAAAAAAATTAACTCAGGAACAACTAGGACAGAGATTAGGTGTTAGTAGTAAAAGTATATCAAGATGGGAAAATGGGAAATCTATGCCAGATTTATCATTATTAGTTCCAATATCACAAGAATTCAATATTTCTGTCAATGAATTATTAAGTGGAGAAAGAATTATAGAAAATAATTATCAACAAAATTTTGAAAATAATATAGTAGAAATTTTTCTTAGCTTTAGACAGTATATAAATCATAAAATGTTAAAATTATTTATATCAATTCTTATTATTATATGTTTAGGATTAATTCTAGGAATAATGTCATTTATAACAATAACTGAATATTTAAACTATCCTGTTGCTATAAAGAAGGAAAATATCACATTTGAAATATGTGACTATAATGAAGATTTTTATAAAATAACATTTAAAACAAACGATAGTTTAGGAGCACATAGAAATTCTCAGAAAGATTTTGATAAGAAGATGGTAACCTTTACTTTATATAGAACGAGGTTAGAAAATAAAAACGATCGATTATTAGATGGTTACGGAATTGGTAACGAACTTATCGAAAAAAGCATTGAAAGTTTTTATTATGATTCAGAATTGATATGGAATAAAAGTATGAAAATTAATAAATGTAATTAATTTAAAAAATGAAAGAGATTATCTAAATGATAATCTTTTTTTCTTAATGAAAGGAATTAAAAATGGCAATATTAAAAACAAATTTCGTGAATAAAAACAGTCCTAATATTATTTTTAAGTGTAAATATGATTTAGCAATTAATCATAAAGATAATCGATTTCAAAATAAGGATTATAGTAAAGAAAGACAAAAAGATGTAGTTGATATGATAGATTATTTTTCTAATCCAAAAGAAAGTGCAATGAATATGTTTGATTATTACTCGGGAATTATAAGTGGTAAAAAATATAATTTGGTTTTAGAAAATGGGAAATATGCTAATAGTGAAGATATAAAAAACTTAAAGAAAAATTATTCTAAATATATTGAAAAATCTAATTTATGGAAAGGTATTATTAGTTTTAATAACTCATATATATACGAAAATATCTCTTTAAAAACTTTAGAACAAAAATTTGCTAAAGAGGTTATGCCACAGTTTTTAAAATATTGTGGCTTTGATGATATAAAAAATATGAGTTATGTATTTGCTATTCATACTAAAAGTAAAAGTAGACATATACATATTCATTTTTCTTTTATTGAAAATAAACCTAATTATAATTATGATAATAAAAAAATTAATTATAGAAAAATAGGAAACATTAATATTAAAGAAAGAAACTATTTAAAAAGACTTATGGCATTGACTATTGAAAGAGAAAAGTATTATACACCATTACTTACTAAAACTAATGAAGATATTGATGAGTTAAAATCATATTTTAAGCCAAACGAAAAGAATTATATTTTAAATAACACTAATGAGATTATTATTGAAGAAAAAATATTAAAGTTGGGTGCTTTACTGAAAGATTATAGAACAATCAATAATAATAGTAGTAATAGAATAAAGTATAATTCTATTAAAAATACTAATTTGGGTAAAGAAATTAAAATGTTAACAAAAGATATAAAAAACTATTTATTTCACGATCAAGATTCACTTTTATATGGAACAAAGGAAACTATCGAAACAGACTTAAAATTAATTAATCAGTATTTTGAAAAGATTAATGATGATTTGCATATTAATCAAATTGTTAATGATGTTAGTATAGTTAAAAAGAAAGAAGAATATATTGATAATTATATCTATAATGCAATAGTAAATCATGCATTATATAAATATGATAAAATTTTTAATACAGTTAAATCAAAAAATAAATACAATGAAATTACATTAGATGATTTAATTCAAGAAATTGCTTATCAAAATATTAAAGAAAATATTTACGATAATGATAATAAAAGAAGAAAACAAGTGTTATTAAATTATTTTCAAAATATAGATATCTCATCTAAATTTCCTAGTAAATATAAAATGGAATCTGCTTTGAAAAAAATCAATTTAGAAATGGATCAAGCAACAGAACAATTTAGTAAGCTATTTGAATATGATCATAAAAAAGTGTAGTTTATGTATTGTCGAAATGTGTCGTAAAATGTTATAATGAATATGCAATCATATGATTGTTATATACCATTTATATACCATTTTACTTTACTGTGCATCTTATTTTCACAGTAACACTTCTTTTTAAAATAGTTGCTAGTATAGGACTATTTTTTTTTGTAATAAATGTTATAATATTTAATGAAATAAATAGTAATTTGTAGAGATGGAGGAATTATGAAAAAAGGTCTAAAAATTACTTTAATTGTTCTAGGTGTTTTGGTAGGAATTGTTGCACTTGATACTTTACAAGCAAAATTATTTAATAATAGTCCTGTAATTCATATTAGAAAATATTATGAAAATTCTGGGAGTATAGATTATATTGATAAAGGAATATTTGTTAACCACTATAAGTATACATATGGAGGTTGTAGAACATTATTTTCTTGGGATAACACAGCATATTGGAATTGATATAAATGAAAAGTATCAAACACAAATTGGATGATTAAAATCGAAGTTATATTGACAAACTAAATTACAATTTATATGAATAAGATTATCAAAAAATGATAGTCTTTTTTTATAATGAAAAAAAGGAGGTTTTAAAATTGTTAATAATTATATTAATTGCAATAGTTTTATTACTATTGCTTTTTATTTATTCTGCTTTAGTTGTAGCAAGTAGATGTTCTAGAGAGGAGGAGAACCATGAACACATTAGAAATGTATAAAATACTATCTGATGAAGATAAATCTAATTTAACTATTTATTGTATTTATGATGGTATTTATGATGCAGCTAAAAATGAAAATTTTGAAATAAGTGATAAAGTTGCTATGGATATTCAAGAGTTTGCTTATGAATTATATTTGGATGATGAATTTACTAATTTGCCAGCATCTCAAATTGCTTTTTTCTTAACAGAATGCTATACAAAAGATGAAAAGTTTTTAGATAAAGTAAAAGATATGGATTACGATTATATACTTGAAGCAGTGGAAAATGATAATGGTGATTTTTATAAAGATGATGAAATAGAAAGGTAGGTTGTAACTATGGATTTTACAAAATTAAATACTGAATTCTCTAACATTCAATTAAAGTTAGAAAAATATAATAGACAATTAGAAAATATTTTTATTAAGATCAAAAATTTAGAAAAAGAAATTAATAAATTAGAGATAAAATCTAACAAATCAACTTATTTAACAGATAAATATTATTATAATATAATGATAGAATTGAAAAGAGAACAATTATTATTTTTAAAGCAAACTTTTGAAGAAAAGGAAAATCCTAATGATAAATAATGTTAAAACTGGAAATGTTATCATTATTGGTCATTTAGATAATGATGTATCAAAATATTTATCTGAAAGTTCAAAATATGGTTTGTTAGAGGGCTTTGAAGTATGCAATGTTGATAATAATAATGTTTATATATATGGCAAACAGAAACAATTATCCATACCATATAGTCAAATTTATAAAGTCTTTGATAACTATGATTTATATATGAAATGGAGAGATAGTTATTTAGAAAAAAATGAAAGAAAAATTGGTCAGTTAGCAATGAAAATGCAAGACTATGATATAAATCGAAAATATGCTCCTTATATGTCAATCAAATATTATTATGACGATGCAATAAAAAGATATGTGTATAATGATTTTATTTATAGTAAAAATATAGCAAATGAACTCTTTATTAATAAATATTTTAATCGAAAAAAGAATGATTTAGAGCAGGAGAGATAGGAATGTATTATAGTTTTCTATCTCTTTTTTTAATATTTATTTTTATTGCATTTTTATATTGTATTGAACCACTATTATCTAAAGAAAAAATAAAAGATAATAAAGAACATGGATCTGCAAGATGGTCAACATTTCGTGAGATAAAGAAAAATTTTCAATTAGAAAATATCAATAATATTCAAGAAAGTGGATTTCCTATTTATTTTAGTAAAAATCATAAAAAAGTATGGTTTGATAGAGAGACCCCACATTGGATTTATTTAGGATCAACAGGAAGTGGAAAATCTGTAACTTCTGTAATACCTTCTTGTTCGTTTATTGCGACTGCAAAAATTAAAAAAAGTGTTTTTATTACAGATCCAAAGGGAGAAATTTTTTCAACTACTAGTAAAATGTTTCAAGATAATGGTTATAAGATATTAACATTAGATTTTAGACACCCAGAATATAGTCATCACATTAATCTTTTAGAACCAATTATAAAAGAGTATGAATTGTATGATAAATACAAAAAATTAAGTGAAAATGAAAGCGATAATGATAAAAAAATGGATTATAAAAATCAATCTATTATTCATTTTGCAGAAGCAAATCAATTAGTAAATGATATTTCAAAAATTATTATGGAGGATTCAACTGCTCGTGAAAAGTTTTGGAATAATAGTAGTGCAGATTTATTATATGGTATTATTTTTTTATTTTTGGAGGATTATGTAGAAGGAAAAATTAGACGGGAACAAATAACATTAACATCTGTTAAAAAATTTCAAAACAGTTCTATGACAGATATGAATCATAAAAACTTAAAAAAATATATGGAAGTAAAAGGTTATGATATGAGAAGCAAAGATAAATTGTTACCAGTCCTTAATACTTCTGATACAACATATCGATCTATTACTTCAACTTTTAATGAGAGAATGAGCTTATATGATGATGTGAATGTTGAAAATATTACATCTGATTCAGATTTTGAATTTGATATTTTAGGAAAACAGCCAACAGTTTTATATTGTTGTATTCCAGATGAATCTAAAATTTATTATTCTTTGATATCTATCATTGTATCTTTAATATATAAAAAATTGGTTTTACTTTGTAATGAACAACCTAATAAAAGATTGCCTGTTGATCTAGTATTTATGCTAGATGAATTTGCTAATACCCCACCACTAACAGATATTACAACAATGGTAAGTGTTGCAAGAAGTAGAGGTATGAGTTTTAATTTTTATCTTCAAAGTTTTGCACAATTAGATAATTTATATGGAAAAGAGGTAAGTCAAGTAATTCAAGATAATTGTGGTCTTGCGTACTTGAAAACAAACACACAGTCAACAGCAGAAGAAATTAGTAAAAGATTAGGTACTTATGGAGCATCTACAACATCGCTTAGTTATTCTATGAATTATTTGAATATGAATGGGAATAGAAATACATCATTGATTACTAGAAATTTAATGAATGCAGATGAAATAAAGCAGTTACATTATGAAACTATTATTTTTTCAACTATTGGTTATCCTATTCGTAGAAAAACAGTTCCATATAAAAAATTTAGTTGTTATAAATCAGGAACAATCATACGAACAAAAAAGCCACTAAAAAGATTAGTAGATACTTATTATGTTGTAGATGATATTGCTTCTTATATATTTGCACAATCACAAGAAAAAGTAGTTCCAAAACAAGTAGAAATGAATACTATCAATTTTAATAATAAAATGTTGCTTGAAAGTGTTGTAAATGAAATCTTAAAACTTTTTCCTAATATTGATTATGAAGTTGAATATGTAGAAACAGAAAATGAATTAGTATCTAATTTATATTTATCCTCTGTTATGTCTAATAATGATATTGCTTCTTTAAATAATTTATCAAAAGTAATTGATTTTAAATTTAATATCATATCAAGTAAAAAGAAAATAAATAAAAAAAATAGAAATTCTATGATTGAGATATATCTTAATTAATTTCAAACATTTTGGTATTCATAAAATAAAAATATTGGTTGCAAAAAGTATTAATAGGTCGAATAACGAATATTTATAGTAGTGAAAATAAATATAAACACAAAATTGGAGGCGAATAATATATGGAAATTATAAATATTTTTAATGAAAATGGAATAACACTTACAGAATTAATGGAAAATTTGGTAATAAACTATTGTCTTGAGATTGGGTTATTCAAAAAAACTGAATGATAATAACAGAATTGTAATATAAATCTTTAAAAAAAACACAAAGCATATTATAATTATATTATGCTCTATATTATGTTTTGTGAGAAAGGAGAAAAATGAGAAGTAGCAAAACATACAAAGCTGGAACTTATAGAAGATTATCTAGAGAAGATGGAGACAATTTAGAAAGTGAAAGTATCATTAACCAAGGTATTTTAATTAACAAATTCTTAGAACAAACAAAAGAGAATATTATTTGTGTTAGTGAGTATACAGATGATGGTTACTCTGGTGGTAATTTTGATAGACCTGGGTGGAAACAATTAATGAATGATATTGCTAACGGAAAAATTGATACAATTATAACAAAAGATTTATCAAGAATGGGTAGAGATTATATTTCTATGGGAGAATACATAGAAAGAATTTTTCCAGAAAAGAATATTAGATATATAGCTATTAATGATGATATTGATACTTTATATGAAACACCGGGACTAGAAATGTTACAATTTAAACTTGTATTTAATGATTTTTATATAAAAGAAACATCAAAGAAAATACGAAGAATCATGAAAGAAAAAAAAGCAAGTGGACAATATACAGGTTGGAAAGGTATCTATGGTTATAAAAGAGATCCAGAAGATAAACATAAATTAATTATAGATGAAAATGTAAGTCCTATTATAAAAAGAATGTTTAATTTAGCCTTAGATGGAAAAACACCACATCAAATAGCAAAAATTTTTACTGCTGAAGGAATACCAACACCTAGTATTTATGCTAATTTAAATAGAGGTATGAAATCAACTGCATATGAATTTTGGTGTGCTAGATCTATTCAAGAAATGCTTAAAAATCCAACTTACATTGGTAATTTAACTCAGGGAAGAAGAAAAAAAATTAACTATAAATCAAAAAAAGAAGTTAGACTTCCTAGAGAAGAATGGATTATAGTTGAAAATACTCATGAACCAATCATTGACAAAAATGTTTTTGATACCGTTCAAACTTTATTACAAAATACAAGAAAACATAAAACAAATGATAATACTCAGCTATTTTCAGGATTTATTTTTTGTAAGGAATGTGGACATACTATTGGTTTTACGAGAAGTAAAGATGGCAAAAGATTTTATTGTCATTGTAATTATTACACTAAAAATAGTAAGTATGGTTTATGCACTCCTCATACTTGTAATTATAAAAAATTAGAAGTTTCCATTATTGATACAATAAAAGAAATGCTCATTAAATATCTTGATAAAAATGATTTAATTGACAAAGTAAATAATAATAAAAAGCAATATGATATAAAAGAACAAATAAAAAAACAAATAGAACTTTTAAATCAAAAGATCAATACTTTATTAAATTATAAAGATAAGGTATATGAAGATAAAATTTGCGGTAATATTGATTTAGAAATGTATAATCGAATGTCTCTAAAATATGATAATCAGATTAAAGAATTAAAAGAACAAAATCAAGAATTAGAAAAAAAATTTAATCTCTTAAGTGAATCAGATTTAAAAAAAGAAAACCAAATACTTTTAAATAAAATAGAGGAATTTTTATCTTTAAAAAATCCAAGTAGAACTTTGATTGCAAGTTTAATTGATAAAATAACTCTTAGTGAAGATATGAAAGTAGAAATATTTTATAAATTTAAACTTTATTAATAATAAGATTTTTTTAAGTTATAACTTTAGGAACGAACCCCCTGTCTACCACCAATGACATTTTTTCCTTTTAAATCTTCTAAAGTAAAATGATCAATCTTTTGACGAGATACTAAGAATGATCCATCCTTTTGTGTAAGTTGAGCAAATGTTTTTAAGTAATCCTTTTCACCTTGGTTGTAAACATAAATACATGCTTCACTTCCAGAAAATCCAATCTCTACATCTCCGGATAAAACACTAGCAGTAACTTTATCAGCACCAGATGCTAAAATTAACTCAATATCTAGCCCTTCTTCTTCAAAGAAACCTTGACTAATAGCAGCATATTGTGGTGCATAGAATACCGTATGAGCAACTTCTGCCACACGAATCTTCTCTAATTTTTTATCATCTTTCGATTTGTCTCCTTTATTTAAATCTAAAATAAATAAAAGACCAATACCTAAAATAATGATAATACAAATAATTGAATAAATTATTTTTTTCATATATCCTCCTTCACTAATTTATTATATGAAAAAGGAAAAGAAGTGTTATTGACAAAAGAGCGGGGGGGGG